>NZ_JACNME010000011.1 GCF_014270065.1 Quadrisphaera sp. RL12-1S
TAAGCACGCCGCCAGCGTTCGTCCTGAGCCAGGATCAAACTCTCCGTTGATGTGATAAACCCACCCACACCCAAAAGCACAGGCAGGCCAACACCCGATCAAGACCGAAACCGATCAAGACCAGAGAAAACGATCTGGCACGAAAAAGACGTCATCTGACATCCAACTCGAGCCAACAAAAGTTGGCATCGACATTCGGCACGCTGTTGAGTTCTCAAGAAACGAACACACACCGATCCCAGACCTCACGGCCGTTCACGGGGCAACTTCCCTACAGTAACCAGGTCCAGCGCCAGGATCAAGACCCCGGTCCGCTCTTCCCGTCCGGAAGCGAGATGAAACATTACCCCCACCCCACCCCCACACCAAATCGCGCCCCTGACCTGCGGCGATGCGACCGGGGCCTTCCGCCACGTCCCTCAGAGGGGGTCCGGCGCAGCCTCAAGGCGTTGCCGATCACGCTCACGGAGCTCAGCGCCATGGCCGCGGCGGCCACCTCGGGGGACAGCAGCACGCCGACCGCGGGGTACAGCACCCCTGCGGCCAGCGGGATGCCCAGGCCGTTGTAGGCGAAGGCGAACCAGAGGTTCTGCCGGATGTTGCGCATGGTGGCCCGGGAGAGCGCCACCGCCCGCACCAGGGCCTGGAGGTCGCTGTGCAGCAGCACGACCCCCGCACCCTCCACGGCCACGTCCGTCCCGGACCCCATGGCCACCCCGACGTCGGCGGCAGCGAGGGCGGGCGCGTCGTTGACGCCGTCCCCCACCATCGCCACGACGCGGCCCTGCGAGCGCAGGTCGGCCACGAAGCGCGCCTTGCCCTCCGGGCGCACCTCGGCCTCCACGCGCTCGATGCCGAGCTCAGCGGCCACGGCTGCGGCGGTCCCCCGCGCGTCACCGGTGAGCACGACCACCTCGAGCCCCTGCGACCGCAGCGCCGCCAGGGCGGCGGGAGTGCTCTCGCGGACGCGGTCGGTGATCGCCAGGAGCCCGACGGCGCGCCCGTCCACCGCGATGAGCACCGCCGTGCCCCCGCTGGCGCGCACCTGCGACGCGGGCCCGGCCAAGGAGCCGACCCCGTCGGCCCCCTCCTCCTCGAGGAACGCCGGGCTGCCGACCAGCACCGCGCGGCCCTGCACCACGGCGCGGACACCGCGGCCGGCAGGTGCCTCGAACCCCTCGGCCGCCGGGACCTCCAGCCCCCGGTCACGCGCGGCCTCCAGCACCGCCCGGGCGAGGGGGTGCTCGCTGCCTCGCTCGGCCGCGGCGGCCCAGCGCAGCACGTCGTCGTCGTCGTCATCGGGGCCGCTGGTGGCCGCCAGCCGGGCCGACGGGCGGCCCTCGGTGAGGGTCCCCGTCTTGTCGAGCACGACGACGTCGACCCGCTGCAGCCGCTCGAGCGCGGAGGCGTCCCGCACGAGCACGCCGAGCTGGGCGCCCCGGCCCACCCCGACACCGACGGACACCGGCGTCGCCAGCCCCAGCGCGCAGGGGCAGGCGATGATCAGCACCGACACGCCGACGACGAGGGCGTGCGGGAGACGGGGCTCGGGCCCGGCCAGGGCCCACACGAGGAAGGCCGCCAGCGCGACGCCCACCACCACGGGCACGAACACCGCCGACACCCGGTCGGCCACCCGCTGGACGGGAGCCCGCGAGCGCTGGGCCTCCTGGACGGACGCGACGATGCGGGCCAGCACGGTGTCCCGCCCGACCCCCTCGGCCCGCAGGAGGAAGCCGCCGCCTGACGCGGTGGTGCCGCCCACCACGCGGTCGCCGACGCCCTTGGTGACCGGCATGGGCTCACCGGTCACCAGCGACTCGTCGACGGTGGACCGGCCGTCGACCACGACGCCGTCCACGGGGACGCGTTCGCCGGGGCGCACCCGCAGGACGTCGCCGACGACCACCTCCTCGAGCGGCACCTCGGTCTCCTCCCCCGGGGACGGGGAGCTGCCGCAGGAGCTGCCGGCGCTGACGCGCACGGCCGTCGGAGGGGCGAGGTCCAGCAGGGCGCGGACGGCGCCGGAGGTGCGCTCGCGCGCCCGCAGCTCGAGGACCTGCCCGACGAGCACGAGCGCCACGATGACGGCGGCCGGCTCGAAGTACGCGGCGGGGCGTCCGTCCTGCCCCCTCAGCTCCAGCGGGAAGGCGCCCGGGAGGACCGTGGCGACCAGGCTGTAGGCGTAGGCGACGCCCACGCCCAGGGCGATCAGGGTGAACATGTTCAGCCGGCCCGTGCGCACCGACGTCCAGCCGCGCCGGAGGAAGGGCCACCCCGCCCACAGCACCACGGGGGTGGCCAGGACCAGCTGCGCCCAGCCGGACGCCGCGGGAGTCACGGCCCGGTCGAGCCCGGGCACGAGGTGGCTCCCCATCTCGAGGACGACGACGAGCGCCGCGAGCACGGCGGCGACCCGCAGGCGGCGGGTCATGTCGGCCAGCTCGGGGTTGGGTCCCGCCCCAGCGGTGACCTCCAGAGGCTCGAGGGCCATCCCGCACTCCGGGCAGCTGCCGGGTCCGCGGTGACGCACCTCGGGGTGCATGGGGCACGTGTAGGTGGCGTCCGCTCCGCCGTGGTCGCTCGCGGGCCGGTGGCCCTCGTGGCCGGGACTGCGCTCGTCGCCGGCCAGGAAGCGGGAGCGGCAGTGCTCGGAGCAGAACGCGTAGCGGTGCCCGTCCCGCTCGGCCGTGAGGGGCCCGTCGGGGTCCACGGACATGCCGCACACCGGGTCGACGGACCGCGCGGCGGTGCTCGTGGACGCGTGCTCGTGCTCAGCCACCCGTCCATGGTACCCCCGGGGGGTATCTGTGACGGGCCGGCGCGGTCCCGTCACCGCGGGACGACGACGTCCTCCACAGCGCCGGTCTGCGACGACCGGACCGTCGCCTCCACGACCGCGAGGCTGGCCAGGTTGTCGCGGCCGGTGACCTCCGGCGGAGGACCGCCCGCGGCCGCACGGGCGAACTGCTGCAGCCCCGCCGCGCGTCCCCACAGCGCCGACACCTCCAGCTCGACGGGGGTCTCGTCCCCGTCGGGACCCCGCAGGACGAGGGCGTCGTCCGCCGGAGGCGCCTCGCCGCCGTGGCGGCTCGCCAGCTGCAGCTCGCCGAGCTCGCCGGTGATGCTCCACTCCCCCGCCCACGGCGTGGGACGACCGCGCGACAGCCAGCTCCCGCGGTAGCTCGCCACCAGACCGCCGGTCATCTCGAGCAGCACCGAGGCGACGGCGGGCTCGACGAAGCGGCTCCACGGCGGGGACGAGGTCACGGCGTGCACGCGCTGGACCTCCCGCCCGGTGACGAACCGCAGGAGGTCGACGTGGTGGATCGCCATGTCCACCAGGAGCGGCTGGGGGAAGCGGTAGTGGGGGTTGGTCGCGGCGGGCGCGTCGTTGGACCACTTCCGGAAGTCGACCGCGACGGCCGAGAGCTCCCCGAGCGCGCCCTCGCGCAGCAGCCGGCGCGCGGCCCGCGGTGCGGGGTAGGCGCGGTAGTTCTGGCTGACCTGCAGCACCAGCCCGAGCTGCTCCGCCCTGACCACGGCGGTCGCGGCCTCGGCGGCCGTGGGCGCGAAGGGCTTCTCGACGAGCACGTGCAGCCCCGCCTCGAGCGCCTCCAGGGCGAGCGGGACGTGCGCGCCGACGGGAGCGGTGATGAGGACGCCGTCGGCCTCGACCTGTCGCAGCGCCTGCTCCAGAGAGGTGGCGCAGGCGCGGTCGGGCAGGTCGTGGGCGTGCTGGAAGGCCGCCAGCCCGGCGGTGTCGGGCTCGACCACGGCGACGCGGTCGACCTCGGGGACCCGCGGCAGCACGGTCCGCTCCCAGTCCCTGCCCCACCCGCCGAGCCCGATGTGCACCAGTCGCATGCACCGAGCCTGGTCCACTCCCGCGGAGCCGGCGAGGGCGGGGCCCCTGCCGGCCCTCAGCCCTCCGAGGGCGACCGCGGGGGCCGGGGGCGACCGACCGGCGTGGCCGCGAGCGCCCGCAGCGACGCGAGCACCCGGCCGCGGCGGCCGGCGGGCCCCGCCTGCTGCGGCTCCACGGCCGGGGCGGGCAGCGCGACCACGAGGTCGGCGGGGGCGAGGCCGTCGACCACCTCGACGGCGGCTGGTCCGTCGGCCCAGGCCGCCGGGTCCACCTCGACGTCCGTGCCGGTGGCGCTGACGACGACGCGGGCCCCGCCCGGGCGGTGCAGGACGGCGACGGCGCCGTCCCACAGCGCCGTGCTGGCCGAGCCGTCCGCGTGCCGCACCTGCACGCCGTCCTCACCGAGGACCAGGCGCGCCGTGCCGCCGTCGGCGGGCACCCAGGTGCGACCGGTGAGGGGGCCGCGCTCGTCAGCGCGGGCGAGCGGCAGCCCCGCGGGGGCGCTGACGTCGTGGGGGACCTGCAGCAGGCCGGCGCCGAGCGCGGTCCGCAGCGCCTCGAGCACGTCGGCGGGGCTCAGGGTGCGCGCCTGCTCGAGCAGGCGGGCGTGCGGCGCGACCGCCGGCGGCTCGGCCAGGCCCGACAGCAGCCACGCCCGCGCCAGCTCGTCCAGCTCGTCGAGCTCGTCCAGGGGGCCGGTGGCGGACAGGTCGGACACCCACCGGGACAGCTCCGCGTCCGGGAGCGGTTCGCTGCAGGCGCGGGCGGTGGCGTCCTGCACGGCGTGCAGGGCGTCCTGCGCCGGGTCCGCCGCGGCGTGGACCGCCAGGCCGAGCTCGAGCACGCCGCCGCCGACGGGCGTGACCTCCACCTCGACGTCGGTGGCCGCCGCACCGCGCAGCCTCAGCTCCTCGAGCGCGAGGCGGTGCAGCCACCACCACCCGGCGTGCGCGGCGGCGCCGTCCTGCGCGAGCGCGGTGACCGCCACGGACCCCGAGGGCCCCTCCACGCGGGCGGGCAGGGAGAGCTGGGGCGCCTGCGGCGCGGACGCCGGCGACGCCTCGCCGGAGAGCAGCGGCAGGACCCAGCCGGGGGCCCGCGGCCCGGTCACCGACAGGACGGCGTTGGACGCGGAGAACCAGCGCTCCACCCAGCGGGTGAGCGCTGCCCCGTCTGCGGTGGGAGCGGCGAGCTCGGAGGTGGCGAGCTGGCCCCAGCCGCGCATCCCGTGGCGGGCGGTGCGGAGCAGGTCCCAGCTGCTGGGCAGGCGCAGGTCCGCCTCGGCCTGCAGGTGGCCGACCTCGTGGGCGACCTCCTCGGGCAGGACCTCGCCGAGGGACGCCAGGCCCTCGCAGAGCGCGACCAGCCGGTCGCGGACGTCGCTCTCGGAGCCGGTGGCCGTGAAGACGACCTCCAGCGGCGAGGTGCACGGCCGGTGCCAGGGCTCGGCGGGACGCTCCCCGTCCGCCTCGAGCCCGACGTCCGTGAAGCGGTGCGCCAGGTGGGCCACGAGGTGGGTGAGGCCCCGCTCGGGCAGCCGCTCGTCGACCGCGCCGACGCGGAAGGCGAGCCGCGCGCGCACCGGTCCCGGCGCCGGCAGCCACGCCACGCGCAGACCGCGGCGCGTGGCGCCGAACTGGACGCCGCGCGGCTCGCGCGCGGCGTCCTCGGGGGCCTCGGCCGCGACGGGCAGCGGTGCGGCGGCCGGGGGCGCCGGAGTCGTCATCGGGACGGCCGTGGTGGTCACCCTCCGGGCATCGGCACGAGGCGCCGGTCGCTCAAGCGCCGGGACCGGGCCGCTCGCGCCCCGGGGCGGTGCTCACAGCGGAGCGGTGCCCTCCGCGACCTGCGCCGGGTGGTGTCGCACGAGGAACGAGCGCAGGTTCTTGGCGGCCAGGACGTCCCCGGCCCGCACGCCCCGGGAGAGCACCCGCCGCGCCTCCACCACCCGCCCGCGCCGCTCCAGCAGCAGCCCCAGGTTGTTCCACGCGCGCGGCTCCCCGCCCTCCGCCAGCGAGCGCAGCACCCGCTCGGCGCCGTCGAGGTCTCCGCGGTCCTCCTCGAGCAGCAGAGCGAGGCGGATGGCGCTGGTCGGGTCCCCCTCGGCGGCACCGGCGCGCAGCAGCGACTCGGCCTCCGCGAGCGCCGCCGCGTCCGGGCGCCGGACGCCTCGTGTGCGGAGCAGCCACGCCAGGTCCCCGCGCGCGTCGGCGTCGACGTCCGCCCCGGACCGCAGCAACCGCTCCACCTCACCGCCCGGCGGCAGCGCGGCCAGCCCGTCCTCGCCCCCCGCCGCCGGGCCGGAGGCCTCGCTGAACAGCCAGGTGCCCAGCACCGCGCTCGCCTCCGCGTCCCCCGCGGCAGCGGCGGCGCGCAGCAGGTCCCGGGCGTCGTCCTCACCGCCGCGGACCCCCGGGGCGCCGGCGTGCCAGCGCCACACGTCGGCCAGGAACACCAGCGCCCGCGGGTCCCCGGCGGCGCGCGCCCCCTGGTAGGCGGACTCGGCCCCCGCCCAGTCCTCGAGGCGCTCGCGGGCGATGCCCAGGTTCAGGCCCGCCATCGGGTCGCCCTGCTCCACGGCCCGCGCGAAGGCGGCCTCCGCCTCCGCGTCGCGCCCGAGGTCGAGCAGGGCGTTGCCGAGGCCGAGCAGGGCGTCCCGGTCTCCCAGCTGCACGGCGCGCGCGAACGCCTCCGCAGCCTCCTCGTGGTGACCCGCCTCGGCGGCGTCGACGCCGCGGTCGTGGTGCTCCGCCGCGCTCTGCGCGCCACCCGCCCCGGTCTGGTCCACCCCCGTACTGTGCCAACCCGCCCCGACCGACGCGGACGCGGCGCCTCAGGGGCGCAGGGACAGGACGTCCTCGGCGGGCACGCGGGGCAGCGGCAGCGTGCGGGGCGCCGAGGCGGGCAGCCGCAGGACGCCCGGGACCCGCCCCGTCGGGGCCTGCAGCAGCAGCGCCCGCGTGCGGCGCGCTCCGCGGACCCGGACGGTGGCCACGAGGGCGAGGACGACGGCGACCGCGGCGACGGCCACCGCGACGACCACCGGGACGGCGTCGAGCGCCGCGAAGAGCCCGGCCTCCGCGGCCAGCACGCCAGCGGCCCCGGCCACCGACCAGGAGCTCACCACCCGGTGCCCCCCGGGCGCCCACACGTCTCCCGGAGAGCGGCGGGCCGTCCGCGCCAGCGCGACGGCCAGCGCCAGCGCCTGCTCGTCGTGGGAGCGCACCCCGCGCTGCGCGGCCTGCACCACGGCGCGCCGGCGCGCTCGCGGCAGGGCCCGCCAGGCCCTCGCCGCTGCCCGGCGGTCCTCGGTCCCGCCCCGCTGCTCACCCACACGACGAGGGTTCCACCGACGGCACCGCGGTGGTGAGACCGACACGCGGGGCCCCGGGGCCGCGTCCCCCGCCGGGGAGGACGCCGGGGTGGCCCGGCGGGGCGGCCCCGCGCCCTGGCGGGCCCCCGCGGCGGCGCCTAGCGTCGTCGTCGTGAGCACCGCAGACACCACCGGGACCCGCACCCTCGGCTCCCCGCGGAACGGCACCGCCCTGGAGGTCTCCGCCCTGGGCCTCGGCTGCATGGGCTTCAGCCAGTCGTTCGGCCCGAACCCCGGCACCCGCGAGGAGATGGTGGCCGTCATCCGCGGCGCGGTGGAGCGGGGCGTGACGCTCTTCGACACCGCCGAGGTCTACGGGCCCTTCGTCAACGAGGAGCTGGTGGGCGAGGCCCTGGAGCCCGTCCGCGACCAGGTGGTCATCGCCACCAAGTTCGGCTTCGCCATCGACGAGGCCTCGAAGCGGCACGGTGGCCCGAACGGCACGGACAGCCGCCCCGAGCACGTGCGCGAGGTGGTGGAGGCCAGCCTGCGGCGCCTGCGCACCGACGTCATCGACCTGCTCTACCAGCACCGCGTGGATCCCGACGTGCCGGTCGAGGACGTGGCGGGGGTGGTCGGCGAGCTGGTCGCCGAGGGCAAGGTCAAGCACTTCGGCCTGTCGGAGGCCAGCGCCGCCACCATCCGCCGCGCGCACGCCGTGCACCCGGTGACGGCGCTGCAGAGCGAGTACTCGATCTGGTTCCGGGACGTCGAGGCCGAGGTGCTGCCGACCCTGGAGGAGCTCGGCATCGGGCTGGTGCCCTTCAGCCCGCTGGGACGCGGCTTCCTCACCGGCGGCGTCAGCGCGGCCAGCACGTTCGGGGACGACGACATCCGCGCCGGGCTGCCCCGGTTCACGCCCGAGGCGCTGGCCGCCAACCAGGCCCTGCTCGACCTCCTGGGCGAGGTCGCCGCCGCGAAGGGGGCCACCACCGGGCAGATCGCGCTGGCCTGGCTGCTCGCGCAGCGCCCGTGGGTGGTGCCGATCCCCGGCACGCGACGCCTCAGCAGGCTCGAGGAGAACCTCGGGGCCGTCGAGCTGGACCTCACCGCCGAGGACGTCGCGGCCATCGACGCCGCGCACGCGCGCGTCGAGGTCCAGGGCGAGCGCTACCCGGAGCACATGGCGCGGCTCACCAACGGCTGAGCCCGCCCCTGGCGGCTGCGGCGCCGCAGCCGCCAGGATCACGCGGGTGAGCCGCGTGACGATGCGTCCCTTCCACGCCGACGACGTCGAGGGGGTGCTCGCGCTGTGGGAGGCCTCGGCCCGCACGGCCGGTCAGCCGGTGTACGGGCTGGCCGAGGTGCTCGCCTCCTGCGAGAAGGACCACGCCGTCCTCGCCCACGAGGCCGGACGCCTGGTCGGCGCCGTCGTCGGGCGCGCCGCCCACGCCCAGGGGTGGGTGGTCTTCCTCGGGACCGCGCCCGGGCACGAGGACCTGGGACCGCGCCTGCTGGCCGCCCTGGAGCGGGAGATGACGGGGTCCGGCCTCACCAAGCTGTCAGCCCTGCTCACCGACGACCCCACCGCCCTGGGCGCCTTCCACCGCCAGGGCTTCCGCACCCTCAAGGACCTGCACTACCTCGAGCGCGACCTGCCCCTGCAGCGCGCCGAGGTCGCCCTGCTCGCCGAGCTCGGCGGGCGGATGCTGCCCCGTGACCGCTGGGACGCCATCGGCGGCATGACCGAGGAGAAGGGCCTGCTGGAGCGCCGCCTGGTGATCCCCCTGGCCCACCCCGACGTCGCCGACAGGTTCGGGGTGGCCCCGCCGCGCGCCGTGGTCCTGTTCGGCCCGCCCGGCACCGGCAAGACCACCTTCGCCAAGGCCATCGCCTCCCGGCTGGAGTGGCCCTTCGTGGAGGTCTTCCCCTCCCGCCTGGCCGCCGACCCCGCCGGGCTGGCCGGCGCGCTGCGCGACACCTTCACCAAGATCGCCGCGCTGGAGCACGTGGTGGTGTTCATCGACGAGGTCGAGGAGATCGCCGGCAGGCGAGGGGGTGAGCCGCCCAGCCCGCTGCAGGGCGTCACCAACGAGCTGCTCAAGCTCATCCCGGCGTTCCGGGAGCAGCCCGGGCGGTTGCTGGTGTGCGCCACCAACTTCATCCGCGCCATCGACGGGGCGTTCCTGCGCCACGGGCGCTTCGACTACGTGCTGCCCATCGGGCTGCCCGACGCCGCCGCCCGCCACGCGATCTGGCGGGCGTACCTGCCCGCCGGTGCGGCCAGCCGGCCGGGAGGTGTGGACCTGGCCGAGGTGGTCGCGCACAGCGAGGGCTTCTCCCCCGCCGACATCGAGTTCGCCGCTCGGCGCGCCTCCCAGGCCGCCATGGAGCACGCCCTCGCCAGCGCCGGCGACGGCGGGGAGGTCGGTGCCGACGGCGGCCCGCTGGGGCCGACCACGCAGGACTACCTGCGGGCCGTGGCCAGCACCCGCGCCACCGTCTCCGCGGAAGCGGCCGCCGAGTTCGCCGAGGACATCACGACGCTGGCGCGCCTGTGACGCGCCGGCCCCGGCCACCCTCGTCGTCGTCGCCGCCGTCGTCCAGCGCGGAGAACCAGTCCGCGTAGGGCGTCGTGCGGGCGAGGTGGCGGGTGAGGTCGGGGGCGCCGTCGTCCCACCACACGGGGCCGCGCTCGCCGAGGGCCTCCTTGGCCGCCTGCACGCGGGAGCGGGCGGCGGCACGCGCGTCGTCGTCGCCGGAGCGCAGGGCCGCGCCCTTGGCGCGGCGCGCGGCCATGAGCTCGGCCACCAGGCGCTCGCGCTCGGCGCCCTCCAGGCGCGGGTCGCTGCGACGCCACAGGCGGCCGCGCACCACGAGGTAGCGGCCGTCCGGCGTCACCGGGGGTTCGCCGCGGCGCGCGTCGGAGCCCACCCGGAGACGCTAAGCGACCGCGGTCCCCGCCGCCGTGTGACGAGTGCGTTTCGCACCGCCCGCGCGCCCGGGACGGGCGCGACCATGGTCCATGGCCGTCACCGACCCGCCCGCCGTGACGCTCCCCACGCCGAGCGCGCCCCCCGCCGCACCCCCGAGCACGAGGCCCGGCGCGGTGCTGCCCGAGGCGCGGCAGGTGGTCCTGCACGTGCCGGAGAAGCGGCGCTACGAGGTGCACGTCGGCGGGAGGCGCGCCGGTTTCACCGAGTACTTCGAGTCCGAGGGGCGGCGGGTGTTCGTCCACACCGAGGTCGGCCAGGCGTTCAGCGGTCGCGGCCTGGCCAGCGCGGTCGTGCGGCACGCCCTCGAGCAGACCCGCACCGACGGCCGGCGGGCGGCGGCCATCTGCCCCTTCGTCAGCCGCTGGGTGGCCGCGCACCCGGAGTTCGACGACGTCGTGGTGCAGCGCCGCCCCTGACCCGGGGCGCCGGCCGACGAGCGGCGGGCGGCGGGTCAGGGGCGGCAGAGGTGAGTCAGCGCCTGGTGGAGAAGGCGGCGTCGAAGGCGGCGGCCGGCGGGGAGATCCTCGCGAGCTCCCTCACCATCGCCAGCGCCTGCGGAGCGCCGACGAGGCGGTCCATGCCGGCGTCCTCCCACTCCACGCTGGTAGGACCGGCGTAGCCGATGGCGTTGAGGGTGCGGAAGATCGGCTCCCAGTCCACGTGGCCGTGGCCGGCGGTGACGAAGTCCCAGCCGCGGCGCGGGTCGGCCCAGGGCAGGTGCGAGCCCAGCCGGCCGTTGCGGCCGTCGAGGTGGCGGACCGACTCCTTGACGTGGACGTGGTAGATCTTCTCGGCGAAGTCCTGCAGGAACATCACCGGGTCGAGGTCCTGCCAGATGAAGTGCGACGGGTCGAAGTTCAGCCCGAAGCCGGGGCGGTCGAGCACCTCGAGGGTCTTCTTGGCGGTCCAGTAGTCGTAGGCGATCTCGCTGGGGTGCACCTCGAGCGCGAAGCGCACCCCGACCTCGTCGAAGACGTCGATGATCGGGTTCCAGCGACGGGCGAAGTCCTCGTACCCGCGCTCGATCATCCCGGCGGGCGGCGGCGGGAACATGGCCACGCACTTCCAGATGGAGGAGCCGGTGAAGCCCGTGACGGTCTTCACGCCCATCTTGGCGGCGGCGCGGGCGGTCATCTTCAGCGCGTCGGCCGCGCGCTGGCGCACGCCCTCGGGCTCGCCGTCGCCCCACACGCGCGGGGAGAGCATGTCCTCGTGGCGCTCGTCGATCGGGTCGTCGCAGACGGCCTGGCCGGTGAGGTGGTTGGAGATGGCGAAGACCTGCAGGCCGTTCTCGGCCAGGACCCTCTGCTTCTCCTCGAGGTAGCCGTCCTCCTCCACCACGCGGTACGGGTCGAGGTGGTCGCCCCAGCAGGCGATCTCGAGGCCGTCGAAGCCCCACTCGCCGGCCAGCCGGGCCACCTCGGTGAAGGGCAGGTCGGCCCACTGGCCGGTGAACAGCGTGATCGGTCGCGTCATCGTCGAAGCTCCTGCTCGTCAGCGGTGGTGGTGCCCCAGCATGGACCTACCGGGTGGTAGGTCCGGAGCGGGGGGTCAGACGTCTCGGACGGTGGCGGCGCGGCGCTGCAGGGTGGGGATGAGCACCTCCGGGCGCATCACGGCGTCGACCTGCTCCGGGGTCATGAGGCCGCGCTCGACCACCAGCTCGGTGACGCTGCGCCCCGAGGCCAGCGCCTCGGCCGCGACCTCGGTGGCCGCGGCGTAGCCGATGTGCGGGTTGAGCGCCGTGACGATGCCGATGGAGCGCTCCACCACCCCGCGCAGGTGCTCGGTGTTGGCGGTGATGCCCATCACGCACCGGGTCTCCAGCACGCGGCAGGCGGCCGTCAGGTGCGTCACGGACTCGAAGAGGTTGTGGGCGATGATCGGCTCGAAGGCGTTGAGCTGCAGCTGCCCGCCCTCGGCGGCGAAGGAGATCGCGACGTCGTTGCCGACCACCTCGAAGGCCACCTGGTTGACCACCTCGGGGATCACCGGGTTCACCTTGCCCGGCATGATCGAGGACCCCGCCTGGACCGGGGGCAGGTTGATCTCCGAGAAGCCGCTGCGCGGTCCGGAGGACAGCAGCCGCAGGTCGTTGCAGATCTTCGACAGCTTCACCGCGGTGCGCTTGAGCACGCCCGAGAGCTGCACGAAGGAGCCGACGTCCTGGGTGGCCTCCACGAGGTCGGTGGCGCTCACCACGGGGACGCCGCTGATCTCGCGCAGGGCGGCGACGGCGAGCTCCGTGTAGCGGCTCGGGGCGTTGAGGCCGGTGCCGATCGCCGTCCCCCCGAGGTTGATCTCCCGGATGAGCGCAGCCGCCTCGCCGAGGCGGTCAGCGTCCTCGGCGACCATGACGGCGTAGGTGGCGAACTCCTGCCCGAGCGTCATGGGCACGGCGTCCTGCAGCTGGGTGCGGCCCATCTTGAGGACGCCGGCGAACTCGTCGGCCTTGAGCGCGAAGGCCTGCGACAGGCTCTTCATGACCGCGTGGAGCCTGTCGATGGCGACGTGCACCGCCACCTTCACCGCCGTCGGGTAGACGTCGTTGGTGGACTGGCTGCGGTTGACCTGGTCGAGCGGGTGGACCACGGAGTAGTCGCCCTTGGTGCCGCCGAGCAGCTCGATGGCGCGGTTGGCGATGACCTCGTTGGCGTTCATGTTGGTGGACGTGCCGGCGCCGCCCTGGATGACGTCGACGACGAAGTGCTCGTGCAGCCGCCCGCCGCGGACCTCCTCGCAGGCCGCCTCGATCGCCGCAGCCACCTCCGGGGTCAGCAGGCCCAGCTCGGCGTTGGCGCGCGCCGCGGCCTGCTTCACGCAGGCCAGCGCCACCACGAGGTCGGGGTGGGTGCTGATGGGGCTGCCCGAGATGGGGAAGTTCTCCAGCGCCCGCAGGGTGTGGACGCCGTAGTAGGCGGCCGCGTCGACCTCGCGGTCTCCCAGCAGGTCGTGCTCGCGGCGCGTGTGGCCCGTGGTCCCGGGGGTCCGCGCGGTCGTCTCCGGCGTCGACACGGCGGCGAGCCTAGCCACGCCCCGGACGCCGCCTCAGGAGGGTCGCGGCCGGGGCGGCTGCGCCCCCTCGTGCTGCACGGTGACCGCCGCGGCGGCGGTGGCGGCCTCGACGGCGGCGCGGCGGTCGTCTCCGGCGGCCAGCCGGGCCGCCAGGACCCCGCAGAAGGAGTCACCGGCGCCGGTCGTGTCGACGACGTGCTCCACCCGGCGTCCGGGGACGACCAGGTCGCCCCACCGCGAGCCGTCGGCGCCCAGCGTGACGAGCAGCGACCACGGGTGCTGGCCGTCGGCCTCCAGCAGGGCCGCCTCGTGCTCGTTGACGACCACCGGGTCGGCCAGCTCGAGCACGTCGGCGGGCAGCGCGGCGTAGGGGGCGAGGTTGAGCACCACGCGCGCTCCCCGCGCTGCTGCCCGCCGCGCGCCCTCGGCGACGACCTCCAGGGGCAGCTCCAGCTGCGCCAGCAGGACGTCCCCCGGCCCGAGCGCCGCGGCGGCGTCCAGCGCCGCCAGGTCCTCCGCGCCGACCCGGTGGTTGGCGCCGGGTGCGACGACGATGGTGTTCTCGCCGCCGGCGTCCACGCAGATGACCGCGGTCCCCGTGGGGGTGCCGTCCACGGCGCGGGCCGCTGAGACGTCGACGCCGAAGGCCTCCAGCCGACGCAGGTACTCGCGCCCGGCGTCGTCGTCCCCGACGGCGCCCACCAGCACCGTGCCGGCACCGGCGGCGGCCGCTGCGACGGCCTGGTTGCCGCCCTTGCCGCCGAAGCGGCGCTCCAGGCCGCCCGCGAGCAGCGTCTCACCGCCCCGGGGGTGCCGCTCCACCTGCAGGTGCAGGTCGACGTTGACGGACCCCAGCACGACCACCCTGCCCACAGCCGTCAGCCTAGGCGCCGCGCCGGCCCTCAGTCGTCCAGCTGGAGCTCGCCCAGGCGCGACCAGTCGTCCTGCGGGAGCTGGAAGTTCACGATCCGCGGGCGCTCGGCCACCTTCTCGCCGAGCGTCCTCATGGCGTGGGCGAAGTGGTCGCTGCTGACGTGGGGACCGGCGCCATCGTCCGTGAAGGCCTCGAGCAGGACGTACTCGGTCGGGTCCTCGACGCTGCGGGACCAGTCGAAGAAGAGGTTGCCGGGCTCGGCGCGGGTCGCCTCGGTGAAGTCGGCCACCGCCTCCAGCCAGCTGTCCGCGTGCTCGGGCTTGATGCGCCACTTCACGGCGATGAAGATCATCGGAGCTCCCCTCAGGACGTCGGCGTCCGGTGCGACCGGCGTGACCACCCTAGGCGTGACGAGCGGTTGCGCCGAACGGGGCACGTCCGGCGCGGAGGGCTCCACACGAGGCCCCCGACCGCCGAGGAAGAGGGTTGCGCGCCGGAGCCGGCGCACGAGGAGAGAAGCGTGGACGTGGTGACCGCGCGCTGGACGGCGCGCAACGGCTGGAGCCCCCGGCTGCCCGACTGGGACGGACTGAGCACCCTGCTGCTGGTGCTGGGCGACTCCGACCTGCTGGACGGGACCGGGGACGCCTCCGCCGCCCTGCGGGAGGTGGTGGACGCCCACCCCCGCTCGGTGGTGGTCGGCTGCTCGACCGCCGGCCAGGTGGTGGGCGCCGAGGTCGCCGACGGCGGACTCACCGCCTGCGTGGTCCGCTTCGCCACCTCGCGCCTCGCGCTGGAGGCCTCCGCGGTCACCGCGGCAGGCTCCGCCGAGGTCGGCCGCGAGCTCGGGCAGCGCCTGCGCAGCCGCGGTGACGACCTCGCCTGGGTGCTGGTGCTGGCCGACGGCCTGGACGTCAACGGCAGCGCTCTGGCGGGCGGTCTCGCCGGGGGCGCGGGTGACGGCGTGCTCGTGACGGGAGGCCTGGCCGGGGACGGGGACAGGTTCGAGCGGACCTGGGTGCTCGTGGACGGCAGGCCGGTGGCCGCCAGCGCGACCGCCGTCGGCGTGTACGGCGCCGACGTGCAGGTCCGGGCGAGCTCGCGCGGCGGCTGGTCGCCGCTCGGCCCCCAGCGCTCGGTGACGCGCGCCGAGGGCTCTCTGCTGCTGGAGCTGGACGGCCGTCCGGCGCTGGACCTGTACCGCGAGTACCTCGGTGACCGCGCGCAGGGCCTGCCCGGCACGGCGCTGCTCTTCCCGCTGCAGGTGCGCACGCCCCAGCGGCCCGACCGCGACCTGGTGCGCACCGTGCTCGGGGTGGACGACGCCGCGCGCAGCATGACCTTCGCCGGCGACGTCCCCGAGGGCTCCGTGGCCCAGCTCATGCGCACCACCACCGGGGACCTCGTCGACGCCGCCGGAGACGCCGCAGCGGCGGCCGCGCTGCCCGCGGGCCCGCCGGTGCTGGCCCTGGCCGTGAGCTGCGTGGGCCGCCGCCTCCTCCTGGGACGGCGCACCGAGGACGAGCTCGACGCCGTGGTGGACCGGCTCGGCGGCGACGACCAGGTGGTCGGCTTCTACTCCTACGGAGAGCTGTCGCCCGCCGGCTCCACCGGGTGCGACCTGCACAACCAGACCATGACGCTGACCCTGCTGCGGGAGGCCGCCTCGTGACCGAGATGCACCGGACCCTGGAGCGGCAGCTGCGCCGCCTCGGCGTCGACCCCGCGGCGGCCCCCGCCGGCGACGGCTGGACCGAGCTCCTCGCCGTCGTGAGCCGGACCTACACCGAGGCCGACGAGGAGCGCTACACCCTGGAGCGCTCCCTGGAGGTCTCCACCCGCGAGATGCGCGGCCTGCACGACGCGCTCAGCCAGCGGGCCCTGCAGGACGCCCTGACCGGGCTGCCCAACCGCGCGGCTCTGCTCGCGCACCTGCAGGGGCTGCTGGGCGCCGGGCGCTCCGGACGGGGCGCCACCGCCCTGTTCGTGGACCTGGACGGCTTCAAGCAGGTCAACGACAGCCTCGGGCACGCCGCCGGGGACGAGCTGCTCGTGCGGGCCGCCGAGCGCATCCGGTCCTGCCTGCGGCCCACCGACATCGTGGCGCGCCTGGGGGGCGACGAGTTCGTGGTGGTCTGCGAGGGCGCCGACGCGGAGGCCGCCGCGGCCGTGGCGTCCCGCGTCAGCGCGCAGCTGTGCACCCCGTTCCGGGTGGACGGCCACGACGCGGTGGTGAGCGCCAGCATCGGCCTCGCGACCGCGGAGGGGCCGGGGGCCGACGCGGAGCAGCTGCTGCGGTGCGCCGACCTGGCCATGTACGACGCCAAGGTGGCCGGCAAGGCCCGCACCTCGGTGTTCGACGCGAGCATGCAGTCCGACGTCGACTCGCGGGTCTCGGTGCGCAGCGCGCTCAGCGAGGGCGTGCGGCGCGGCGAGCTGCGGCTGGCCTTCCAGCCGCAGGTCACCCTCGCCGACGAGCGCCTGACCGGCGCCGAGGCGCTGGTGCGCTGGGAGCGGCCCGGCCACGGGCTGCTGACCGCCAGCTCCTTCGTGCCCGCCGCCGCGGAGGGGGCGCTCGTGGTGGAGGTCGACCGCTGGGTGGTGGGCGAGGCGGTCCGACGCGCCGCCACCTGGTGCCGGGGCGGGCGGACCCTGTCCGTCAACGTCTCGCCGCGCACCCTGGAGAGCACCGTCCTGGTGGACGAGCTCAGCACCGCCCTGCACCGGTGGGACGTCCCGGCGCGCGCCGTGGAGCTGGAGGTCGGCGAAGCGGGCCTGGGGCGGTGCTCGACGGCCGCGAGCCGCACGCTGGAGCGGCTCGCCGGCCTCGGGGTCGGCCTGGCCGTCGACGACTTCGGGACCGGGAGCACGTCGCTGGCCCACCTGGGGCGCAGCGGCGCGCGGACGCTCAAGGTGGACGGCTCCCTCGTCGCCGACGTGGACACCGCCGCCGCGGCGGTATCGGTCGTCGGGGCCGTGGTGGCGATGGCCCACGCCCTGGGGGTGGCCGTGGTGGCCGAGGGCGTGGAGCGCCGCTCGCAGGCGGAGGTGCTGCGCGAGCTGGGCTGCGACCGGGCCCAGGGCTTCCTCTTCGGGAGCCCTGGCGACGGCACGGCCCTGGACGCCCGCTTCGGCACCGCCCGCGCCTCCGCGGGGAGCCCCGCGCGCTGAGACGCGGCCGGTGAGCCCGTGCTGGGGCCAGCAGCGGGACTCGAACCCGCAACCCCTCGTTTACAAGACGAGTGCGCTACCAGTTGCGCCATGCTGGCCTGCGCACCCGCACCGGGTGCGCCACCCCCAGACTAGGCCGCTCGAGCGCCGCCCGGGCCTCACTGCGCCGACCACCCGCCGTCGGAGGCGAGCACGGCCCCGCTGACGTTGACGCCGTCGTCGGACAGCAGGAACGTGATCGAGGCCGCCAGGTGCTCGGGCTGCGCCGGCTCGGGGAGGGTGGCGAGCAGCCCTCCGACCCGCTCAGCGCCCAGGGCCGAGGCGAAGCGCGCCTCGATGCCGGTGATGACGGGCCCGGGGGCGACGGCGTTGACGCGGATCCCGAGGCGGGCGTACATCACCGCCGAGCTGCGCGTCAGGCCCACGACGGCGTGCTTGGACGTGGTGTAGGCAGCACCCGCCGCGGACCCCCGCAGCGCCGCCTCGGAGGCCACGTTGACCACCGAGCCGCCGCCGCGCGCGAGCATCAGCGGCACCACGGCCCGCGTGAGCCGCATCATCCCGTCGACGTTGACCCGCATGACGCGCTCCCAGACCGCGTCGGTGACCTCGTGGACCGGCGTCATGTCGTCCATGACGCCGGCGACGTTCGCCAGACCGGCCACGTCGGGCCCGGCCGCCTCGACGACGCGCGCGACCCCGTCCGCCGCGGTGATGTCGGCGACGACGACGACGAGCTCGCCGCCGGCCTGCTGCGCCCTGGGCCCGAGGTCGGCGGCGAGCGCGTCGAGGCGCTCGGCGACGACGTCGACGGCCACCACCCGGCCGCCCTCGCGGGCCGCCCTGGACGCGGTGGCGCGGCCGATGCCGGACCCGGCCCCCGTCACCACCACCGTCTGCCCCGCGAAGCGGCCGGGCACGGTCCGCTCCCGCCAGGGCGGCCGGACCGGGCCGGCACCGGCCACCACCCCCGGCGGGATGGCGCCGGCGTCGTCGTCCCCGCCCGGGTCGGGTGCGGCGCGGCGCACCAGGTCGGCGACGGCCTCGGCCGGCAGCCGCCCGCCGCTGAGGGCCACCAGCCGCTCCAGCGGCAGGAGCCGGACCGGCGCCAGCGCGGTCTCGTCCTGCCCGCCGGCGGCGAGCAGCTCGCGCAGCAGCGGCCCGCCGCTCGGGTGGTCGAGCCAGGCAGCCACGGTGGACCCTGCCGTCAGCGGAGCGGACACGGTGACCTCCGGCGTCGTGCGCACCGGACACCACCGTCGGGCCGGAGGCGCCGACGCTAGCGCGCCCGCACGGCGTCCCCCGGCCGGTCGGACCGCGGCGCCTGCTGGTAGACCGGGGTGCGTGCCAGACGAAGGAGTCCTGAAGGTCGGCGTCGTGGGGCTCGGGTGGGCGGGCCAGCAGCACCTGGACGCGTACGCCGCGCGGCCCGACGTGCAGGTGGTGGCGCTCGCGGGCATGGAGGCCGACCTGCTGGCCTCCCTCGGCGAGGCCCACGGCGTGCCGCACCGCCTGGCGCGCTGGCAGGACCTCCTCGAGGTCGAGGGGCTGCAGGCGGTGAGCATCGCGGTGCCCACCGCGCTGCACGCGCCCATCGCCGTCGCCGCCCTGGAGCGCGGCCTGCACGTGCTGTGCGAGAAGCCGATCGCCCGGGACGCCCCGGAGGCCGCCACCATGGTCGAGGCGGCGCGCGCCGCGGGGCGCGTGCTGGAGGTGGTCTTCAACCACCGCCAGCGCGGGGACGTGCGGGCCCTGCGGCAGCTGGTGGCCTCCGGGGAGCTCGGCCGGCCGTACGCGGCCCGCTCCTGGTGGCTGCGCCGCCGCGGCATCCCCATGCTCGGCAGCTGGTTCACCAACGCCGAGGCCTCCGGCGGCGGGCCGCTGGTGGACATCGGCGTTCACTGCCTCGACTGGGCGCTGCACGTGCTCGGCGAGCCCCGGGTGGTGGCCGCGAGCGCGGTGACGCACTCCGAGCTCGGTCCGCGCGGGCTGGGCGGCAGCCGCGGGGGCAGCAAGACGCTGTCGGGTGAGGCGTCGGCCTACGAGGTCGAGGACCTCGCGCACGCCTTCCTGCGCCTGGAGGGCGGCGGCCTGCTGCAGGTGGAGACCTCCTGGGCGGTGTTCCGCGAGGCCGCCGACCAGATGGGCATGACCGTGCGGGGCACCGACGGCGGCGCCGAGCTCGTCGTCGAGGGGAACCCCGACCCGGTCGGCGAGCTGAGGGTGTTCACCGACAGCCCGCTCACGGCGGACGGCGAGGCCGCCGACCGGACCGTGGAGGTGCAGCCGGGGCGCGGGCACGCGGCCGTCGTGGACGCCTTCGTCGAGGTGGTGCGCGGTGACGCCTCCGCCTGGGGTGACCACGACGGGTCGCTGGCGCTGGAGCGCGCCCGGATCATCGACGCGTGCTACCGCTCGGCGCGCGAGAACAGGGAGGTCGCGCTGTGAGCGCTGGGTCGGGAGAGGGCCGGATCAGGGTCACGGTCTGGAACGAGGGCGTGCACGAGGCGCGCCAGCACCCGGAGTGGATCGGGGAGATCTACCCCGACGGCATGCACGGGGCCATCGCGGCGGGCATCACCGAGCACCTGGGCGAGCGCGCCGCGGTGCGCACGGCGACGCTGGCCTCCGAGCCCGACCACGGCCTCACCGAGGAGGTGCTCGCCGGCACCGACGTGCTGCTGTGGTGGGGCCACGCGGCGCACGAGCAGGTCAGCGACGAGGTGGTGGCGCGCGTGCACCGGCACGTGCTGGCCGGGATGGGCTTCGTCGGACTGCACTCGGCGCACTACTCCAAGATCTTCACGCGCCTGCTGGGCACCACGTGCTCGCTGGCGTGGCGCAACGAGGGCGAGCGGGAGCTGGTGTGGACCACCGACCCCTCCCACCCCATCGCGCGGGGCGTGCCCAACCCGATCGTCATCGAGAAGCAGGAGATGTACGGGGAGCCGTTCGGCATCCCCCACCCCGACGAGGTGGTGTTCCTGTCCACCTTCGCCGGCGGCGAGGTCTTCCGCTCGGGGGTGACCTACCAGCGCGGGCAGGGCCGGGTCTTCTACTTCTCCCCCGGGGACCAGGAGTACCCGGTCTACCAGCACCCCGACGTGCGCCGCGTCATCGCCAACGCGGTGGTCTGGGCGCACCGGCCGGAGGTGGAGCGCCTCAGCGAGGAGCAGCTGGGCTGCACCAACCCGCCGCGCCGCTTCTGAGCGGGTGCCGGCGCCTCAGCGGCTGAGGACGTCGGCCTGTCCCGCCCGCTCGCCGCGGGGCGCCGGGAGGTCGGACGCGGCAGCGTCGGCGACCTCCGGGGCGCGCCAGCCGCCCACCAGCACGGCGAGCCCGGCCAGGACCAGACCGGCGGCCCCGACGGCGGCGAAGCCCCACTGGGCGCCGAACCGGTCCACGGCCACGCCCGTCAGCGGTGCGCCGAAGGCGTCGCCCAGGGTGAGCGCGGACGCGTGCACGCCCAGCGCCAGGCCCCGCACCGTGGCGGGGGTGGCGTGGGTGAGGGCCTCGGCGGTGCCGGCCATGAGCGGGGCGCAGAACAGCCCGGTCGGCACGACGAGCAGCGCGAGCACCGGCCAGCTGCCCGCGAGCGAGACCGGCAGCGCCGTGCCCGCCAGCAGCAGGAGCACCACGAGCGGTGACGGCCGGTGCTGCAGGGCGCCGAAGACGAACCCGCCCGCCAGCGACGCCAGGCACCAGACGGCGAAGACCAGGCCGAGGTGCGGCACGGCGTCCCACGACGTCATGACCGCCGAGAGGGCGGTGTCGGTGCCGCTCACGGTGACGGTGGCCGCCGACGTCACGAGCAGCAGCGCCACCACGGGCCGGCTCAGCCAGCTGCGCAGGCGGGGCCGCGCCGCGCGCTCGCCGTCGGCGAGGGTGCGCGCGAGCTCCCGGGTGAGCTCGGCGTCGCGCACGGGCGGGTCGAGCGCGTAGAGGGCGGCACCGGCCACGAGCACCAGGCCGGCGACCGCCGCCAGCGTCGTGGTGGCCGTGGTGGCCGTGTAGAGGGCGATGCCGGCAGCTGGTCCGACCGCGAAGCTGACCTCCACCGCCATGGAGTCGAGCGAGAAGCCGGGGCGGCGCTGCTCGGGCGCGAGCATCGCCGCCAGCGCCTGGCGGGTCACGGAGAACACCGGCAGGGACAGCACGCCCGCGAGCAGCGCGGCGGGCAGCAGGACGGCGTACTCCAGGTGCGGCGCCACGGTCCAGAAGGCCGTGGACGCGACGGTGGTGACGGCCACCACGGGACGCAGTCCCACCCTGTCGACGGTGCGGCCGACCAGCGGCGCGCCCACCGCGGCGCCCACCGCGAAGGCGGCGCCGAGCAGGCCGGCGAGCCCGTAGCCGCGCCCGAGGTCGAGCACCACGTGGAGGGTGAGGACCACCGGGGCGGCGGCGATGGGGATCCGGGCGAAGAGCCCGATGAGGATGACGGCGGGGACGCCGCGGCGCGCGAGGACGCGGCGGTAGACAGCGAGCGACAACGACGATCCGTTCAGGTACCAGCGCCGACGGGCGCAGCGGCCGGGTCAGCACCCCGGCGGTGGGCCGGCCCGTGACGCGGACCCGCAGTGTCGACAATGCCAGACCGGCGCCGCTGATTCCCCACCGCGCAGGGCCACCCGCGTGGCGGATCGCCGGTCGGCACCGTTCTGCGCCACCCGATCCGTCGCCAGGGGGGCCGAGAACCGGTCGAGGACGCCCGTCGGGGCCGCTCGCGCACCCGGCTGGACGGGCGGGCGAGCGGCCCCGGCGGGAGTTCGGGCGGAGTCAGCGCACGGGCAGCCAGACCCGCATGGGGCCCACCCCGCGGTTGGCCCACACCGCGTAGGGGATGGCGGTGAGCTCGACGTCCTCGCCCTGGTCCGGCTCGGGGGCGGTGGCGGGCAGCCAGGTGGCGGCCGCCCCCTCGTGGCCCGCCGAGCGCCCGCGGGGGTGGAGGACGACGACCCCGCCGAGGAGGTCGTCGCGGCGCTCCGCGCCCACCGGCGCGCTCGCGTCGACCACGACGTCGTCCACGAGGACCCCGTCGGGCTGGTCGACCTGCTCGAGGGCGTAGACGAGCGGACCGCGCTCCAGGGCGACGGCGCCGCGGGCGTCGTCCACGCGGCGGTCGGCGCGGGAGAGCCGCACGTCGAGCGGCAGGTCGAGCTGGAGGACGTCGCCCGCGGCCCAGGCCCGGGTCACGCGCAGGTAGCTGCCGGGCTGCGGGGCGAGCTCGTCGTCCCCGACGCGGGCGGTGGCGCCGGCGGCCCACGCGGGGACGCGGACCGACAGGGTCCACTCAGCGCCGTCAGCGGGCTCG
The DNA here is from genome assembly GCF_014270065.1 of Quadrisphaera sp. RL12-1S. Lineage (NCBI taxonomy): Bacteria > Bacillati > Actinomycetota > Actinomycetes > Kineosporiales > Kineosporiaceae > Quadrisphaera > Quadrisphaera oryzae. The sequence goes on from NZ_JACNME010000011.1 coordinate 22,552, forward strand.
CCCTGGCCGACCTCCTCCACGCGCACGCGGACGCCGCCGTCCCACGGGTACCCCGTCTCCACGGCGAGGCGCACAGCTCCCACGCCGTCGACCTCCGCGGTCAGCGAGCTCGGGGCGAACAGGTGCAGCTGGACGCCCGCGGTGCCGTCGACGGCGCCCGTGGTGGCGAGGTACCCGTCGAGGCTGGAGAGCGTCCGCATGATGTTGGGCGGGCAGCAGGCGCAGTCGAACCAGCCGCGACGGCCGTGGGCGGGGCTGCGGTTCTCGAACGGGTGCGAGGAGTCCCGGAACTGCAGCGGGTTGACGTAGAAGTACTCGTCGCCGGACAGGGAGACGCCCGCCGGGAACCCGTTGTGGAGCATCCGCTCGGCGGCGTCGGCGTACCGGGCCTCACCCGTGGCCAGGAGCATCCGCCAGGCCCACTGGACCCCGCCGATGGCCGCGCAGGTCTCGGCGTAGGCGCGGTCGCTGGGCAGCTCGTACGGGTCTCCGAAGGCCTCCCAGTCCCAGCGCGACCCGAGACCGCCGGTGATGTACGTCTTCGTGGCCCACATGTGGGCGAACTGGCGCTCCAGGGCCGCGAGCAGCTCGGCGTCCCCGGTCTCCGCCGCCACGTCCGCAGCCCCGGCCGTGAGGTAGACCGCGCGCACCGCGTGGCCCTCCACCGTGGTGGCCTCGCGCACCCGGACCCGGTCGGAGAAGTAGGTGCTCTCCTTGCCGTGCCCCTCGATGATCCCGGTGCCCCGCGCCTCGACCATCCACCGCGCCAGCTCCAGGTAGCGCCGCTCGCCGGTCTCGCGGAAGAGCTCCACCAGGCCCATCTCGACCACCGGGTGGCCGTCTATGTCACGCACCTGGCCCTCGCCGTCCCCGAAGGTGGCGTCGAGGTGGTCGGCGAGCTTCACGGCGACGTCGAGGAGGCCGCGCTCCCCCGTGGCGCGGACGACGGCGACGGCGGCCTGGAACAGGTGGCCCGCGCAGTACATCTCGTGGCTCCACGGCAGCTCCGCGTAGCGGCCGCGCCTCATGAGCGAGCCGTCCTGCTCCTGGACCACGGAGTCGAGGTAGCCGTCCTCGGCCTGGGCGGCGGCCACGACGGCGGTGAGCTCGCGGATCCAGCCGAGCAGCTGCTCGCTGGGCTCGCGCCCGTGCTCCCACGCCGCCGCCTCGAGCCACTTGTAGACGTCGGAGTCCATGAAGATCGGACCGGTGACCCGCGCGCCCTCGGGGGCGGTGCCCGCCGCGATCCGCAGGTTGGTGAGGTTGCCGGCGCTCTCCAGCCGCTCACGGCCGGAGGGGATCGCGTTGTCGCGGTTGGCGCGCTGGCGGTCGGCCCAGTAGCCGCCGGTGATGCGCGCGGCGCCGGGGGCCACGGGCTGCAGGGGCGTGGCGCCCGGGGTGGGACGCGCCGGCCCGGCGGTCGTCACCGCGCGGGTGGGGGCGGTGGTCGAGGCAGTGGTCGTGGTGGCCACGCGGATCCTTCTCTCGCAGCGTTGCGGAACAGCCGGAACACGTTTTCTCAACCGTAGTCACCGCTCCGCGGCAGGACAACCCCGCGCCGGTGATCCCTTGCGCGGTACTCTCGGCCCCCGGCGGCGCCGGGGACGGAAAACCCGGAACGCTGTTGCTGGGTGCAGTGGGGCGCAGCTGAGCGGACGGGAGGGCGCGATGACGGGCAGGGCCGTCCCGCGGCGAGCGGTGCCGCGCATCGTGGACGTCGCCGCGCTGGCCGGAGTCTCCCCCGGCACCGCGTCCAAGGCCCTCAACGGCACCGGGCAGCTGCGCGCGGGGACCGTGGAGCGGGTCCGCCGCGCCGCCGACCAGCTCGGCTTCACCCCCGACGGCGTGGGGAGGGCCCTGTCGTCGGGGCGCAGCTTCACCGTGGGCCTGGTCACCACCGACAGCTTCGGGCGGTTCACCATCCCCGTGCTCCAGGGCGCGGAGGACGCCCTCGGCGCCGGTGACATGGCCGTGCTCCTGTGCGACACCCGCGACGACGCGCTGCGCGAGAAGCACCTGCTGCGGATGCTCGTGAGCCGCCGGGTGGACGGGATCATCGTCACCGGCCGGCGCACCGACCCCCGCCCGCCCGTGGACCTGGGCGGCGCCCCGCCCGGGGCGGTGCCCGTGGTCTACGCCTTCCAGCCCTCGGCGCGCGCGGGCGACACCAGCGTGGTGGTCGACGACGCGGCCGGCGCCGCCGACGCCGCCCGGCACCTGCTCGACCTCGGCCGGCGGCGCGTGGGCCACGTCACCGGGTGGCAGGAGCACCACAGCGCGCGGGCCCGCGCCGAAGCGGTGGCGGCGGAGCTCGGAGACGCAGCCGCCGGCGAGCCGCTCTTCGGCGCCTGGAGCGAGCAGTGGGGGCGCCAGGCCGTGGACGTCCTGCTGCGCCGCCACGCCGACCTCGACGCCGTCAGCTGCGGCAGCGACCAGATCGCCCGCGGGGTCTGCGACCGGCTGCGCGAGCTCGGCCGCTCGGTGCCCGAGGACGTCGCCGTCACGGGCGTGGACGACTGGGACGTCATGGCGCTGGCCTCGCGCCCGCCCCTGACCACGGTGGACCTGCGCCTGGCCGAGGTGGGCCGGCGGTCCGCCCAGCTGCTGCTCGACGCCGTGGACGGCCGGGAGGTGCCGTCGCGCACCGTGCTGCCCGCCCAGCTGGTGCTGCGCGCCTCGACCCTGGGCAGCTGACCGACCGGCTCCCCGGGGACCGTCAGACCAGCGCCAGCCAGCTGGACCAGAAGGCCTGCGCCACGAGGACGACGACGGCGAGGTAGCTCAGCACCACGGCCACGAGCCGGTACTCGGCCAGCGTCGCGGCGGCGCGGCGCAGACCCGCGGGCACCGGGACGACCCCGCGGTCCAGGCTGTCCGCCGTCGTGGTCCAGAACATCGGGATGACCACCGCCCACACCACCATGCAGTAGGGGCACAGGGCCTTGATCTCGTACAGGCTCTGCGTGATCAGCCAGCTGATGAAGACCAGCCCCAGCGTGATGCCCACCTGCCAGCCCGCCCGCACCCACCGGGGCAGGCCCACGCCGGACAGCAGCAGCACCCCGAGGGTGGTGGCGATGGCGAACGCGGCGATGCCGAGCAGCGGGTTGGGGAACCCGAACAGCGCCGCCTGCGGCTGCGACATCACCGACCCGCAGGAGATGAAGGGGTTGACGTCGCACGAGGGCTTGTAGGCGGGGTTCGCCGCCAGCTTGAACCGCTCGACGGTCAGGGTGAAGGCGGCGAGGAAGCCGATGGCCCCACCGGCGGTGAGCAGGAGCCCGAGGCGCCGCGGGGAGACCGGGTCCGCCGAGAGGTGCCCCTGAGCAGCGCGGACGTCCTCGCCGTCGTCGTCCCGGGAGGACGGTGACGACGCCCGGGGGGCGGGCGGCCGCACACCGCTGCGCGTGCTCATCAGCCAGCGATCCCGAGGGCGGTGGCGATCTCCTGCTGGGTGGGGGCCCCCTGGCCGCTGGCGCCGGTGAGGGGCTTGCCGTCGACGAAGACCGTGGGGGTGCCCTTGACCTTCGGGCCGTCACCGCTCTGGGCCATGGCCGCCTGCGTGGTCTGCTTGACGAAGCCCTCGTAGGTGCCGTCGGCGATGCACGAGGAGACGTTCTTGGCCCCCGCCTGCTCGGCGATGCCGATGAGCTTGTTGTCGGTCAGCCCGTTGCCGTTCTCCTCCGGCTGCTGCTGGTACATCGCCGTGTTGTAGGCGAAGAAGTCGAAGCCCTGCTGCCCCACCACGCAGAAGGCCGCGTTGGCGGCGCGTGTGGAGTAGCGGTTGCCGTTGGACATCTGGTCCAGGAAGGAGATCGGCCGGTACTCGATCTTGAGCGTCCCGGCCTTGGCCTGCTGGTCCAGCCACGGCCCCACGGTCGGCTCGTACGCCTTGCAGACCGGGCACTGGTAGTCCTCGAAGAGCGTCACGGTGTGCGGCGCCGAGGCGCTCCCGACGATGATGCCGCCGTCGGACGTGACCCCGGCCGGGGCGGCAGCCGGCTCTCCGCCGCCGGCGCGGCTGATCCCGAAGGCCACCGCGCCGATGACCAGCACCAGCGCGACGGCCGCGGCGGAGATGGCCAGCACGCGGTTGCGCCGCTGCTTGCGCGCCTGCGCCTCCCGCATCTGGCGGGCCTTCTCGCGCGCGGCGTCGCGGCGGGCGTCCTTGGTGGTGGGCCGGTCGGGCACGGGGCTTCCTCCAGGGTGTCCGGTCAGCCCACAGGGTACGTGCGCCGCCTGGGAGGTCCCTGGAACGCGTCAGCCGAGTCCGGGCGGCGCGGTGGTGAGGGGGGTCCAGTCGGGCGCACCGCCGCTGTTCACCACCACGATCACGCAGGCCAGGAGCACCAGCGCGAGCACCGCGACGGCCACCAGGCTGCCCGTGCGGCGCGGCAGCGCACCGCGCACCGCCGTGCGCGAGCCGCGGCGCACCGTGCGGCTGCCCGGCCCCCACCAGGCGGTGACCGTCCCGACCGCGACCGCCGCCGCCAGCGGCAGCGCCTGCCCGGGCACCGGGGTGCTCTGCGGGGCGATGGCCCAGCCGACCAGGAAGGCCGTGCTCACCGCCATCGCGGCGGGCAGCAGGAGCGCGGGGACCGAGGTCAGCACGGCCAGCACCAGCTGACCGGGCAGGGCCAGGGCCACCACGGCCCCGTCCGTGCGGCGCGGGCCCCTCTCGTAGCGGCGCCGGACCGTCGCCGCCACGGCCCGGTCCACGGTGCGCGCCAGGACGACGGCGCAGGCGACCGCGACGGCCGCCACCAGCGGCGCGACGGCGCCCAGGGCCGCGGCCACGAGCAGCAGCAGGAGCAGCACCGCCCCCGTGGCCGGACGCCCGGGCTCGGCGCCCTCCCCGATGGGCGCGTACGGGGACTCCGGCGGTGCGGGCTCCGGCCGCTCGTACCCCCGCGGCGGCTCGTAGGCCTCGGTCGGGAGCGGGCGGGCCCCCGCGCGCTCGGCGTCGTCGTCGTGGAGGACGGCCGGGGAGCGGTGCGGTCCACCCGGGACCGCGCGGTGGGCGCCGTCGTACCCGGGACCGGGGTCGCGGGGCGCCACGGCCGGCGGCGGGACGACCTGGGTCTGGTCGAGCGAGGCGTCCGACGGCAGCACGCGCGTGCTGTCGGGCTGGCGCGCCCCCACCACCTCGGTCGGTGCGGCGGGCGCGAGCCCGCGGGCGGGGGGCTCGGGCCACGGGACGGGCGCCGCCTCCGGCGGGGCACCCCGCAGCGGCGGTGCGGACTCCGGCATGACGCTGGTCTCGGGCAGCACCGTCGACGCCACCGCCGCGGGGGCGGCGGGGGCTGGCGGCGCGGCGGCGACGGCCGCCGTGGGCGCCGCGCTGGAGCCGGTGCGCACCGGCGGCCAGGTGCCCGCCCCGGGGTCCAGGAGCCCCTGCACGGCCTGGCGCAGGCGGCGCGGGGCCGGCCGGAGGGCGGGCTCGGGCGAGAGGGCCGACCGCAGGAGGTCCACCAGCGGCGCCGGGGTCCCCGTGAGGTCGGCGACGCCGCGCCGGACCCGGGAGAGCACCGCCTCGGAGGGCCCCGTGCCGAAGGGCGGTCGCCCCGTCGCGGCGAAGGCGAGGGTCGCCGCCCAGCCCCACCAGTCGCCGGAGGAGGTCGGGGCGGCGCCGTCGAGCACCTCCGGGGCCAGGTAGCCGGGGGTCCCCATGACGAGGCCGGCGCTGGTCAGGCGGACGTCGTCGGCGACCTGGGCGATGCCGAAGTCGATGACCACGGGGTCCCCGTCCGCCACCAGGACGTTGCCCGGCTTGAGGTCGCGGTGCACCACGCCCGCGTGGTGGATGGCCGCGAGCGCGTCCCCCAGGCCCAGGCCGAGGCGCCCGAGGGCTGCCGGCCCCAGCGGGCCCTCCCGCTCCACGAGCACGTCGAGCGGCGGCGCGGGGACGAACTCGGTGACCACGTAGGGCTGGTCGGCCTCCGGGTCCGCGTCGAGCACCTCCGCGACGCGCGGGGAGCGCACCCGCTGGAGCGCGTCGACCTCGCGGGCCAGCCGGCTGCGGGCCGAGGGGTCCGCCGCCACGTGCGGGCGCAGCACCTTGATGGCGACGGCGCGGCCGGCGGGGTCGAGCCCGAGGTGGACCACCCCCATGCCGCCGCCGCCGATCACCTGCAGGAGGCGGTAGGGCCCGAGCCGCCCGATGACGGACGGCGTGGCCGGGCCCTGGGCCGCTGGGCCGGGCGCGCGGGACCCGGCGCCGTCGCGCGCGCCGAGCCCCGAGGTCCTGGCGTCCACCCCGCCACGGTACGCGGAGCCGGTGCCGCGCGCCCTCGTGGCGCGTCGGGGCGGGAGTCGCGGGGCGGACGACGCCCGCCTAGGGTCGGGGCCGAGCCGACCCGGGGTCGGCGCAGCTGTCGGACGAGCGGGGAGTTGACGCCGGGTGCCGCAGGGCGTGGGCGAGTACGACTTCGTGGTGGTGGCCAACCGCCTCCCCGTCGACCGGGTGGTCGCCGAGGACGGCAGCACCACCTGGCGCACCTCCCCCGGCGGGCTGGTGACCGCGCTGGAGCCCGTGATGCGGCGCGCCGACGGCGCGTGGGTCGGGTGGAGCGGTGACGCGGGCGAGGCCCCGGAGCCCTTCGACGGCGAGGACATGCGGCTCGTGCCGGTCCCGCTGTCCGAGGAGGAGGTCGCGACCTACTACGAGGGCTTCTCCAACGACACCCTGTGGCCGCTCTACCACGACGTCATCGCCGTCCCCACCTACCACCGCGCCTGGTGGGACGCCTACGTGAAGGTCAACCGCCGGTTCGCCGAGGCCGCCGCCGGCCAGGCCGCCCGCGGGGCGACGGTGTGGGTCCAGGACTACCAGCTGCAGCTGGTGCCCGCGGTGCTGCGCGAGCTGCGCCCCGACCTGCGCATCGGCTTCTTCAACCACATCCCGTTCCCGCCCTACGAGCTCTTCGCGCAGATGCCGTGGCGCCGCCAGGTGGTCGAGGGTCTGCTCGGCGCCGACCTCGTGGGCTTCCAGCGCCAGTCGGACGCCAACAACTTCCTGCGGGTCTGCCGGCGGCTGCTCGGCATCGACAGCAGGCGCCACCGGCTCACCGTGCGCGACGAGGAGGGCGCCGAGCGGCTGGTCCACGCCGCGGCGTTCCCCATCTCCATCGACACGCCCGCCTTCGAGGAGCTGGCGGCCCGACCGGCGGTGCAGTCGCGGGTGACCGAGGTGCGCTTCGAGCTGGGGGCCCCGCGCAAGCTGCTGCTGGGCGTCGACCGGCTCGACTACACCAAGGGGATCATGCACCGCCTCAAGGCCTACGGGGAGCTCCTGGACGACGGCGCCGTGGACCCCGAGGACACGGTGCTGGTGCAGGTGGCGACCCCGAGCCGGGAGCGCGTGGACAGCTACCGGCAGCTGCGCGACGAGATCGAGCTCGCGGTGGGGCGCATCAACGGCGAGCACGGCTCCATCGGGCGCGCCGCGGTGCACTACCTCCACCACAACCAGCCCCGCGAGGAGATGTCCGCGCTCTACCAGGCCGCCGACGTGATGCTCGTGACGGCGCTGCGCGACGGCATGAACCTCGTGGCGAAGGAGTACGCGGCCTCGCGGCTGGACGAGCGCGGCGTGCTGGTGCTCAGCGAGTTCACCGGGGCCGCCGACGAGCTGAGCGGTGCGCTGCTGGTCAACCCGCACGACATCTCGGGCCTCAAGCGCGCGGTGGCGGAGGCCCTCGCCATGCCCGACAAGGAGCAGACGCGGCGCATGCGGCAGCTGCGCCGCCGGGTCCGCCTCCACGACGTGACGCGGTGGGCGGAGGCCTTCCTGTCAGCCCTGGAGACCGGGCACGGCTCCGGGTCGGCCACCCCCGAGGCCGAGCAGGCCGCGGCGGGTGCCCCGTGAGCGCGCTGCCGGACGGCCTGCGGGAGGCGGTGAGCGGCCTGGCCGCGGCACCGGCGGTGCTGCTGGCCTTCGACTTCGACGGGGTGCTCGCGCCGATCGTCGAGGAGCCCGGCTCCGCCCGGGCGCTGCCCGCCAGCGCCGAGGCGCTGGCGGCGCTGGCGGCGCTGGACGCCGCGGACCGCGTCCGCGTGGCGCTGGTCAGCGGTCGCGCGATGGACTCCCTGCGCGAGGTCAGCGGGCCCCCCGAGGGGGCGCTGCTGGTGGCGAGCCACGGCGCCGAGGGCGACGGCGTGCCCAGCGAGCTCGACGACGACCAGCGCGCGCTGCTGGGCCGCGTGGTGGACGCGGTCCACGCGGTGGTCGAGGCGCACCCGGGGACGTCCCTGGAGCTCAAGCCGGCCGGAGCCGTGCTGCACACGCGGTCGGCGGACCGCCGCGCCGCCGCCGAGGCGTCGCGGCAGGTCGAGGAGGGCCCCGGGTCCTGGGAGGGAGTGCGGTCCCTGCGCGGCAAGGAGGTCGTCGAGCTCAGCGTGGTGGAGGCCGACAAGGGCAGCGCGCTCACCGCCCTGCGCGACCGGCTCGCCGAGCGCTCCGGCGCACGGCCCGCGGTGCTCTACGCCGGTGACGACGTCACCGACGAGGACGCGTTCCGCGCCCTCGACCGCTCCGCCGGTGACGTCGGCGTCAAGGTGGGCGAGGGCGAGACGGCGGCGGAGTTCCGCGTGGGCACCCCCGAGGACGTCTCAGCCCTGCTCCAGCACCTTGTGAGCGTTCTCAGGGGCTGAGCCCGGGCCGCGGGGGTTCCGCGGGAGGGCGGTCTAGGGCAGTATGTGCCGCGGACACCGGCGTCCGACCTCGGTCGCCGGTAGCCCTTCGCACGGCCACAGACGGCCGGGCGGAGTCCCTCACTCGGATCGTCCGGCACGTTCCTGCCGGTGGGAGGACGCTTTCTCATGGCTTCTGTGGTCTACGACAACGCGACGCGCCTGTACCCGGGCGGCGAGCGCCCCGCGGTGGACAAGCTGAACCTCGAGGTCGCCGACGGCGAGTTCCTCGTGCTGGTCGGCCCGTCCGGCTGCGGCAAGTCGACCTCCCTGCGCATGCTCGCCGGCCTGGAGGACGTGAACTCCGGCCGCATCCTCATCGGTGACCGCGACGTCACCGACGTGCAGCCCAAGGACCGGGACATCGCGATGGTGTTCCAGAACTACGCGCTGTACCCGCACATGACGGTGGCCGACAACATGGGCTTCGCCCTGAAGATCGCCGGTGTCAAGAAGGACGAGATCAAGACGCGCGTCGCCGAGGCCGCGAAGATCCTCGACCTCACCCAGTACCTCGAGCGCAAGCCGAAGGCCCTCTCCGGTGGTCAGCGCCAGCGCGTCGCCATGGGCCGCGCGATCGTGCGCCAGCCGCAGGTGTTCCTCATGGACGAGCCGCTGTCCAACCTGGACGCGAAGCTGCGCGTGCAGACCCGCACGCAGATCGCCCAGCTGCAGCGCCGCCTCGGCGTCACCACCGTCTACGTGACCCACGACCAGGTCGAGGCCATGACGATGGGTGACCGCGTGGCGGTCCTCAAGGACGGCCTGCTCATGCAGGTCGACAGCCCCCGCCGCATGTACGACCACCCGAACAACGTCTTCGTCGCCGGCTTCATCGGCTCCCCCGCCATGAACCTGCTGAACCTGGACGTCGTCGACGGCGGCGTGAAGTTCGGCTCCACCACCGTGCCGGTGCCCCGCGACACCCTCCAGGAGACCGGCTCGACCGTGACCCTGGGTGTTCGCCCCGAGGACCTCGACCTCGCTGACGACGGCCTGCCCGTCGAGGTCGACGTCGTCGAGGAGCTCGGCGCCGACGCCTACCTGTACGGCCGCGCGAAGCTGGGCTCCTCCGAGCAGCAGATCATCGCCCGCGTCGACGGTCGCCGTCCTCCCCAGGCCGGCTCCACGGTGCGCGTGGTCCCCAAGTCGAACCACATCCACCTGTTCTCGTCCAAGGACGGGCAGCGCATCGGCGACTGAGCTCCGCTCGCAGAGCAGCTCAGCACCACCTGGTCCACCCCGAGGGGCGTCCCGCTGCGGCGGGGCGCCCCTCGGCGCGTCACACGTCGAGGAGACGACGCCCCTCGAAGGCCCGGCCCAGCGTGACCTCGTCGGCGTACTCCAGGTCACCGCCCACGGGAAGGCCCGAGGCGAGGCGCGTGACCCGCAGCCCCATCGGCTTGAGCATGCGGGCCAGGTAGGTGGCGGTGGCCTCGCCCTCGAGGTTGGGGTCGGTGGCCAGGATCACCTCGGTGACCTCGCCCGACGCCAGGCGCGCCAGCAGCTCGCGGACGCGCAGGTCGTCGGGGCCGACGCCCTCGATGGGGCTGATCGCGCCGCCGAGCACGTGGTAGCGACCGCGGAACTCCCGGGTGCGCTCGATCGCGACGACGTCCTTCGGCTCCTCCACGACGCACAGCACGGTGGGGTCGCGACGCACGTCGAGGCAGATCCGGCACTGCTCCTCCTGCGCGACGTTCCCGCAGACCGAGCAGAACCTCACCCGGCGCTTGACCTCCGTCAGCGCCGAGACGAGCCGGGCCACCTCGTCCTCGTCAGCCGCGAGCAGGTGGAACGCCAGGCGCTGGGCGCTCTTGGGCCCCACCCCGGGCAGCCGCCCCAGCTCGTCGATGAGGTCCTGGACCGCGCCCTCGTACACGCGGCGAGCCTACGTGCCGCTGCCGACCACCCGGGCCACGACGCCCGTTCCCCGGGCCCTCGGTGGCGGGCCCGCCGGCCGGGGCCTCAGCGGCGCTCGTCGACGGACAGCACCCGGCCGCCCAGCAGTCGCTGCACCACGGGCAGGCCCACCTGGCCGGACCCCTCGGCGTCGGGGTCGTCCCGGCTGGGCTCGTCCTCGGGAGCGGTCTGCGCACGAGCGGCCTGCCCGCCAGCAGAGGCGTCGCCGCCTCCGGCCGCGGCCCCCGCGGCGGACCGCATGGCGGAGCGCGCGAGGTCGGCACCGCTCAGGGGCCGCCCCGGGGCGGCGCCGCGGTGGACCGGCTGAGCGACCGGCTGGACGACCGGCTGCGGGGTCGGCGGGGTCGGCGGGGCAGCGCCCGGCGACGAGGACCCAGAACCGGCCGGTCCGCCCGTCGGGGGGGCCTGCAGGGACGACGACGGTCCGGATGCGGTCGCAGGACGGCGCCGGGACAGCTCGCCGGTGTCGGCCCACGGGTCGTCGTGCTCCGGAGGCGGGGGCTCGCCGTCGTCGGGGGGCTCGGGGGGTGGGGCGTCCTCCCAGGGGGGCGGCGCCGCGCTGCGCTGCCGCGCCCGCTGGACCGACGCGCCCCTCGGAAGGTCCTGCGAGGGGGCTTCCCGCTCCGGGTCCGTGCGCCCCGGGGCGTGCGTCGGCCGCTGCTCCGGGCGTGGGCCAGCACCCGGGTCCGCGGACCGCTCGGGCGAGGGCTCGCTCCCGGCCTCCGGCCCACCGGCCCGAGCCGCTGGAGCCGCTGGAGCCGTCGGTGCGGTCGGTGCCGCCGGCGGGCGGCTCGACGGGGGCTGGGCCGTGGCACCGGGCACGGGGATGCCCGCGTTGACGGCGACGACCTGGCGGTCGAGGCCGATGACGGCGATGAGCGCCTCGCGGACGAAGTCGGCGTGCGGACCGATGCTGAACGCCTGGAGGGTGTTCGGACGCGCGAACTGCAGCACGACGCGCTGCTCGTCGACGTGGGCCACCTGGGCGTCCTGGCTGACGCGGGTCCAGGTGCGGCGCTTGACGCTGGCCAGGTGGTCGAGGACGTCGGGCCACATCCGCCGCACGGCCTCGGTGGAGTGGGCGTCGGCGGGCCCTCCCGTCGGCACACCCCCGACCGGGTCGGGCGAGACCGCCACCGGGGTGGGCGCCCCGGCCTGCTCGGGGTCGGCCCCCGGCGCGGATGCGGGCTCGCGCTCCTCCGGGGACCGGTCGGGGCCGGTGCCGGGGGCGACGCGGGCGGCCTCCGCCGCCGCGGCGGGGAGCACGGGCGCCTGCTGGGCCTCGCGCTGCGGCTCCTCCGGGACGCGGTCCGCGGGGCCGGTGCGGTCGCGCCGGTCGTCGTCAGCAGCGCGCTCGGCGCGCTCGGGCGCCTGCTCGGGGACGGCGGACGGGGCGGGTGCCGCCCCGTCCCGGCGACGGGCGATGAGGTCGCGCACCTGGCGCGCACCGCGCGGCTCGCCGTCCTCAGCCGGCGGCTCCGGGCGGAGGTCGGCGGCGCTGGGGTCGGCGTGCAGCGAGCGCGCCGCGCCCTCGTGCTCCGCGGCGGGAGCGCCACCGGAGGCGGGGACGCCGCCGGGGACGGACAGGCGCCGCTCGACGCGGTCGAGGCGGGCCGCCAGGCCGCGCTCGCCGTCGTCGGCGGCGGGCAGCAGCATGCGGGCGCACAGCAGCTCGAGGTGCAGCCTCGGCGACGTGGCGCCGGTCATCTCGGTGGAGGCGGTGTTGGCCAGGTCCGCGGCGCGGGACAGCTGGGCGGCGCCGAAGCCCGCCGCCTGCAGCGCCATCCGCTCCAGCTGGTCCGACGGGACCCCGGGGAAGACCTGGGAGGCGCGCTCCCCCACCGCCTGCACCACGACGAGGTCGCGCAGTCGCTGGAGCAGGTCGTCGACGAAGCGGCGGGGGTCCTGCCCGGAGGAGATGACGCGGTCGACCACCTGGAAGACCGTGGCGCCGTCCCCGGCGGCGAAGGCCGCGGTGACGTCGTCCAGGAGGGTCGCGTGGGTGTAGCCGAGCAGTCCCACCGCGTGCTCGTAGTCGATGCCGCCCGGCCCGGCCCCCGCGGCCAGCTGGTCGAGGACCGACAGCGAGTCGCGCACCGAGCCGGCACCCGCCCTGACCACCAGCGGCAGCACGCCGGGGCCCACCTGCACCCCCTCGGTGTCGCACACCTGCTGCAGGTGCGCCTGCAGGACCTGCGGCGGGACCAGCCGGAACGGGTAGTGGTGGGTGCGTGAGCGGATGGTGCCGAGCACCTTGTCGGGCTCGGTGGTGGCGAAGATGAACGCGATGTGCGACGGGGGCTCCTCGACGATCTTCAGCAGCGCGTTGAAGCCCTGGGGCGTCACCATGTGCGCCTCGTCGATGATGAAGACCTTCTGGCGGTCCCGCGCCGGGGCGAAGGTGGCCCGCTCGCGCAGCTCGCGCGCGTCGTCGACACCGCCGTGGCTGGCGGCGTCGATCTCGACGACGTCGAGGCTGCCGGGTCCGCCCCGGGCGAGCTCGACGCAGCTGTCGCAGGTGCCGCAGGGGGTGTCGGTGGGGCCCTGGGCGCAGTTGAGGCAGCGGGCGAGGATGCGGGCCGAGGTGGTCTTGCCGCAGCCGCGCGGACCGGAGAACAGGTACGCCTGGCCGATGCGGCCCGAGCGGAGCGCCGCGCGGAGCGGGTCGGTGACGTGCTCCTGCCCGATGACCTCCGCGAAGGAGTCGGGGCGGTAGCGGCGGTACAGGGCGGTGGCCACGTCAGCATCCTCCCGTCCGCCTACGACACTGCCGACAGCTCCGGCGCAGCGCCTGTGGACAGCGGGGCCGGACAGGGAAGGACCCCTCGCGCACCCACCAGAGCCCACCTGCCCTTGCTGCCTTCCGGCCCTGGGGGGGTTCAGCAGGATGGCGCCGCACGAGGGGCCGCCGACACTGTAGCGCGCCGCCGCCGGCCGGCCGAGCGCCCCGCCGGGGGTGGCACCGCTGACGGCCGCCCCGGCCGTCCGGTATCGTCAGCGGCGGAGGATTCGCCTAGTGGCCTATGGCGCTCGCCTGGAACGCGGGTTGGGTTAACGCCCTCGCGGGTTCAAATCCCGCATCCTCCGCACTCGGGGCCCGGACGCAGCAGCGTCCGGGCCCTTCTGCTCCACCCCTGCGCGGACCGGGCTGTCGGACCCCTCTGGGACGGTGCCGGGGTCGACGAGGAGGCGCCGCCGCGGTGCCGTGCGAGGAGGTCTGCGTGCCACAGGACGTGCTGGAGGAGCTGGACTGCCCCTGGTGCTCGGCGCTGCGGCCGTTCGAGGTCCCTCCGTGCGCCGAGGGACACGGAGGGGCGTGCCCCGAGCGGGTGTGCACCGCCTGCTCGGGGGCCCTGCTGGTCGGTGGGACCTCCCTCGCGGCGACCGGTCCCGCCGCGGTGTCCAGCACCCGGGGACGGCACCTGGCGGTCGTCGCCTGAGGCCCTCCGGACGGCTCGGCGTAGGGTCGACGGGGTGATCTTCGCCCGCGTCGGAGACTCCCGGCCCTATCCCGAGCACGGCTGCGACACGCCCCGCCAGTGGGCCGCCGTGCCACCGCGGCAGGTGCGCCTGGACGAGCTGGTGACCACCAAGCGCACGCTCGACCTGGGCAGCCTGCTGTCGGAGGACTCGACGTTCTACGGAGACCTCTTCGCCCACGTGGTCCAGTGGCGCGGCACGCTCTACCTCGAGGACGGGCTCCACCGGGCCCTGAGAGCGGCGCTGCAGCAGCGCAGCGTGCTGCACGCGCGGGTGCTGGTGGTCCCCGACTGACGCTCAGGCGCCACGGCGACGGTGCACGAGCAGCGCGGCGAACACCGGCACGCCCACCAGCGCGGTCCCGACGCCCACGGGCAGCGGGGTCGGCGCGAAGACCACCCGGCCCACCGCGTCGACCCAGACCACGAACACCGCTCCGAGCACCGCCGCCACGGGCACCAGCCGCAGGTGCGACTGCCCCACGAGCAGGCGCGCGGCGTGCGGCAGCACCAGCCCGACGAAGCCCACGGCTCCGACCGCGCTGACCAGGGCGGCGGTGAGCAGCGCGGTGAGCACGAGCAGGGCCGCCCGCAGGCGCGCCACGGGGACGCCGAGGGAGGACGCGAGGTCGTCGCCGAAGGCGAGGGCGTCCAGCGAGCGGGCGGCCACCACGCACACCGCCACCCCGACGAGCACCACCGAGCCCGTCAGCACGACGTCGGGCCACCTCACCCCCTCCAGCGACCCGAGCAGCCAGAACATGACGCCGCGGACCTGGTCGGAGTCGGCGACGGCGAAGACGACCAGCGAGGTGAGCGCGGAGAAGAGCTGGGTGCCGGCCACCCCGGCCAGCACCACCACGGTCGTGCCGCCGCCGGCCAGCCGGGTCAGCCCCAGCACCGCGGCGAAGGCCAGCAGCGCCCCGACGAACGCCCCGCCGGACAGTCCCAGCACCCCGCCGCCCAGGCCCATGACCCCGATGACGACGGCGCCGGTGGAGGCCCCCGAGGAGATCCCGAGGACGAAGGGGTCGGCCAGGGCGTTGCGCAGCAGGGACTGGAGCACCACGCCGCACACCGACAGGCCCGCGCCACAGGCCGCGGCGACGAGGGCCCGCGGCAGGCGCTCCTCCCAGACGATGGCGTCCTCGGAGGCGCGCACGGGGATGCCGGCGCCGGTCAGGTGGTTCAGGAGCACGTCGCGGACGTTGACCAGCGAGACGTCGGCGGGCCCCAGGGTGGTGGCCACCCCGACCGACCAGACCAGCAGGACGGCGCCCACGACCAGGACAGCCGCCGGGACCAGCCCCCGTCGGCCCAGACGACCGACGGCCGCTGCGCGGGACGGCGACGAGGGCGCCGCCGTCGTCCTGCTCAGAGCTCGTCCTGGTGCTCGTCGTACCAGGCGCGGACCTTCTCCAGGCCGTCGACGAAGCGGATGGAGGGGTTCATCTCGGCTCCGTGCAGGGCGATGTACCGCTGGTGCTGCACCGCGTCCAAGGTCGAGGTGAGGGGGTCGGCGGCGAGGAAGGCGGTCTTGTCGTCGAGGCGGTCGCCGCTGAACCTGTCGCGCTGCAGGTCGCCCAGCACCAGCACGTCGGGCTGGGCGGCCACGACGGTCTCCCACCCGGTGGCGGCCCAGTCCTCGGGCTGGCTCGCGAAGGCGTTCTCCAGCCCGGTCGGTGCGGTGAGCAGCGCGGGCGCCCCGAGGCCGCCGGCGACGTACGGCGTCGAGGTGTCCGCGAACCAGAACGCGACCGTCGTGCCCGACAGGTCCAGGCCCTCGGTGGCGGCGGCCGCGCGCTGCTGGAGCCGGTCGACGAGGGCGTCCCCGCGGTCGGCGACGTCGAAGACCTCGGCCAGCTCGTGGACCTCCTGGTACACCGCCTCCACGGTCACCGGGCGGGTGCGGGTGCCGCCGCCGTTGATGCTCGTGGAGCCCTCGCAGTCAGTGGGCGACAGGTAGCTGTCGACACCGGTCTCCGCGAGCCGCGCCCGGGTGGTGACCCCGCCCTCGGCGAAGTGGCGCCCGAAGGAGGCGGTGACGAAGTCGGGGTCGGCGCCCAGGAGCACCTCGTAGGTGGGAGCGTCGTCCGCCAGGCGCGGCACGGAGGCGTTCGCCTCGGCGAGCTCCGGCAGCACGGGGTCGGTCCAGGAGGCGGTGCCGACCACGCGGTCGGCGAGCCCCAGCGACAGCAGGATCTCGGTGGAGCCCTGGTCGAGCGAGGCGACGCGCTGCGGCGGGGCGTCGACCACCACCTGCTGGCCGCAGTTGTCCAGCACGAGCGGGTACTGGGTGCGCCCCTCGCCGGCCGGTGCGACCGTCGGGGGCGCCTGGACGGGCTCTGAGGCGCCGCAGCCCGCGAGCGCGCCGACGAGGACGGCGGCGAGGGCGGCGGCGAGCGCACCGGTGCGGGCGCGGGACGGGGACGGGCGGATGGGCACGAGGCTGCTGCTCCGGGGGGCTGGGACGTGCGGGGGGCCGAGCTCAGGGGCTCGCAGTGAGGTGAGGCTAACCTATGCATGGCCGGTGATCTCGTGGCCGGCGCCACCGCGGGGGCGGCCCCGCTCCGCGGTGGTGGTCTCCCGGCGGGGCGGATCACTGACACACTCCACCCTCGTGTCCCCCCGGAGGTCGGCGTGAGCGAGGTGCCCCAGGCACTGCTCGAGGCGGATCCGGTGGTGTGCGTCGACGCCCTCGGCCAGCCCCTGAGGTCCGTGCTGGCGGCCACCCCGTGCTGGCAGGTGGACGAGGCCTTCCGCGCCGACCCCGACCTGGTGTGCCTCGCCGTCACCGGCGACGGCGAGGACGACGGCGGCGCAGCGGGCGCTCCGAGGACGCCCGGGCTCCTCTCGCGCGCCGACTTCCTCAACGCCATGAGCGGTCGCTTCGGCTACGGCCGCTCCCTCCACGCCCGACGGCCCGTCGGCCAGTTCGCCGACCGCGACGTGCTCGTGCTGGACGCGCGCACGAGCGTGCCGCGGGCCGCGGAGCTGCTCCTGGCCCGCGAGCGGTCGCGCCGGTTCTCCGAGGTGCTGGTGCGCCGCCCGGACGGGGAGCTGCGGCTGCTCGAGGCGGAGCACGTCTTCCGGGCGCTGTCGGCGCAGCTCGCGGTGGAGGCCCTCACCGACCCGCTGACCGGGCTGGCCAACCGGGCGCACTTCCTGCGCCGCCTCGGCGAGGTCTGCGCGGGCACCGGGGGCGCCGTCGTCGCCTTCGTCGACCTGGACGGCTTCAAGGCCGTCAACGACTCCTCCGGGCACGCCGCCGGTGACCAGCTGCTGCGCTGCACCGCCGACCGCCTCCGCGGCTGCGCGGGCCCGCGGGCCGTGGTGGCCCGCCTCGGCGGCGACGAGTTCGCGGTGCTCCTCCCCGACGCCAGCTCCTCGGACGGCCACCGGCTGGCAGCGGCTCTGCAGTCAGCGCTGGCGCGTCCGCACGAGCTGGGCGGCAGGGTGCTGCCCGGACGGGCGAGCGCGGGTGTGGCGGTGTGCGCGGCCCTGCCGGCCGAGCCCAGCGCGCTGCTGCACGAGGCCGACCTCGCCGCCTACCGCGCCAAGCAGGCCGGTGGCCAGCGCTCGGAGGTGGTGGACGCCTCGTGGTGCAGCGCGGCGGCACCGGTGTCGCCCGACCGGCGCGCCTTCGAGGCGGCTGCCGCGGCCGGGCAGCTGGAGGTCCACTACCAGCCGATCGTGGCGGTGGCCGACGGGGCGGTGCGCAGCCTCGAGGCGCTGGTGCGGTGGCGCCACCCGGAGCGCGGCCTGCTCGCCCCGGGCGACTTCCTGGACGACGTCGCCGCGGCCGGCTACTCCGCTGACCTCGACGTCCACGTCCTCCGCACGGCGCTGGCGCAGTGGGGGCGGTGGGTGGCCGAGCACGGCGACGCGGTGCCCGCCCACCTCAACGTCAACCTCTCGGTGGCGGGACTGCTGTGCCCGGAGCTGCCCGCGGTGGTGGCACGGGAGCTGGCGCACTGGGACGTGCCGTCACGCGCCCTGCGGCTGGAGCTGCCGGAGGTGGCCACCGCCGCGCACCTGCGCGCCGCCCAGCCGGCGCTGCGTGCGCTGCGGGCGCTCGGCGTGGCCATCACCCTCGACGACGTCGGCAGCGGGTCGGCCGGGCTCAGCCACCTGTCGGAGCTGGTCGTGGACGGCCTCAAGATCGACCGCCGGTTCGTGGAGCAGGCGCTGGACGACGTGCGGTCGGCCGTCGTCGTGCGCACCCTCGTCGAGCTGGGCCACGGCCTCGGCGTTCCGGTGACCGCCGAGGGGGCCCGCAGCCCGGCGCACCTCGACCTGCTGCGGCAGATGGGCCCCGGGCGCTGCCTGCTCGCCCAGGGCAGCGCCGTGAGCGAACCCCTCCACCCCGATGACGTGCCGGCCCTGTGGGGCTGCCCGGGGAGCAGCGCAGACGTCGGCACGGACGTCACAGGAGGCGGCGGTCGCTGGCCCAGCGCGTCAGCTCGTGCCGGTTCGACAGCTGCAGCTTGCGCAGCACCGCCGAGACGTGGGTCTCCACCGTCTTCACCGAGATGAACAGCTGGCGGGCCACGTCCTTGTAGGCGTAGCCGCGGGCGATGAGGCGCATCACCTCGCGCTCGCGGGCGGAGAGCCGGTCGAGCTCGGCGTCGGTGGTGGCGACCTCGGCGATGCCGCCGACCGCGCCGAAGGCGTCCAGCACGAAGCCGGCCAGGCGCGGGGAGAACACGGCGTCGCCCTCGGCCACGCGGCGCACCGCGTCGGCGAGCGAGGCGCCGTCCACGGTCTTCGTCACGTAGCCGCGCGCGCCGGCGCGCACCACGGCGATGACGTCCTCGGCGGCGTCGGAGACGCTGAGGGCGAGGAAGCGCACCGGCTGCCCGTCGGCCCGCTGCGCGCCCGCGCAGCGGCGGAGCACCTCAGCGCCGCCGCTGCCGGCGCCGCCGGGTGCGTCACCGCCCGGCAGGTGCACGTCGAGGAGCACGACGTCGGGCGCGTGGCGCTGGACGGCCTCCACGGCGGCGCCGACGTCCCCGGCCTCACCGACCACCACGAGGTCCGGCGGGAGCACGGCCCGCACACCTGAGCGCACCAGCGCGTGGTCGTCGACGAGGAGCACCCGCAACCCGCTCACAGCCCTGCTCCGTCCTGCTCGTCCTCCGGCGGGACCACCCCGGTGGGACCAGCGGCCCCGGCAGCTGCAGCGCCCCCCGCGCCCGTGCGGAGCACCACCTCGGTGCCTCCGCCCGGGGCGGGACCGACCTGTGCGGAACCGCCCGCCCTCGACATCCTGCCGAGGACCGACTGGCGCACACCGCGGCGGTCCGCGGGCACCGCGTCGGGGTCGAAGCCGTCCCCGTGGTCTCGCACGAAGGCCTCGGCACCACCGGTCCCGGCCTCCACGTACACCTGGACCGGCGGACGGCCGTGGCGCACGGCGTTGAGCACCGCCTCCCGCAGTGCGGCGACCAGCGCCTCCTCGACGCGCCCCACCTCGCGGTCCCCCACCACGACCACCTGCACGGGCACGCCGACGGCGTCCTCGACGTCCGCGGCCTCGGCACGCACCCGATCGGCCAGGGTCCGCTCCGGCCCCTCGTCCCCCGCACGCGCCCGCCCCCCGTAGAGCCAGTCGCGCAGCTCGCGCTCCTGGCGGCGGGCGAGGCGGGTGACGGTGGCGGGGTCGTCGCTGTGGCGCTGCAGCAGCGCGAGGGTCTGGAGCACGGAGTCGTGCAGGTGGGCTGCCACCTCGGCCCGCTCGGCCTCCCGCAGCCGGGCGGTCCGCTCGTCGCCGAGGTCCCGCACCAGCCGGAGGACCCACGGGGCCACGACCAGCGCGGTGCCGCCGAGCACCGCGAGCGCCGCCACGGCGCCGGGACCGAGGGCCTGCGCCTGGGCGCCGCCGAGGGCCAGCAGGACCAGGCCGCCGACGGCTAGGGCGGCGCCGAGCACCGCGCGGCGCGTGCCGTCCGGTGTGCCGCCACCCACCTGCACGAGGAGGGCGGTGCGCCGGGCGGGCTCCAGCGACCCCCACGCGACCACCGCTCCGGCGAGCCCGGCAGCGACGGGCACGAGGACGCCGGAGGCGACGTCCGCGCTGCTGCGCTGCAGGACCAGCTGGACGCCGGTGGCCAGGAGCACGGCGCCCACCACCAGCTGCGCCCCCGCGCCTCCGGAGGGGCTCCACCGCACCAGCCGCTCCACGGCACCTCGCCCGTCCCCGGCCCCGGCCGGGACGTCCTCGCCGTCCACCGGCACGAGCGCCCACAGCAGGGCGTACCCGACGAGCCCCGCTCCGCCCGCGGCGACCAGGCCCAGCCACAGCACCCGGGCCACGGCGACGGGCAGGTGCAGGTGGCGCGCGGTGCCCGCTGCCACCCCGCCGGCCCAGCGGCCCCGGGCCGGGCGGCGCAGCGGCGGTCGCTGCGGTCGCCGGCGGCGCGTCCCGGCGGCGGGAGCGGCGGCGCTCGTGGTGCTCACCGGTCCATCGTCGCGGCGCGTGCGCCGCCGGTCACGCGTGCGCCACCCTGGGCGCACCCCGGTCCGCCCCTGAGCCGGGGCCGTCACGACCAGGGTCGGGTCAGGGTCCGTCCCGGATCCTCCCGGCCCGGCTGCGGAGGACGCTCGACGCCATGACCTCCACCCCCAGCACCGCGCCCGGCTCAGGACCCGGCTCAGGACCCGGCCCAGGCCCCTCCGGGAGCAGCTCCTCCTCGCGCACCGCCTTCTGGGGCTGGCTGGAGCGCCTGGACCTGCGCCGCTCCGACGAGCGGTGGCTGGGCGGTGTCGCCGCCGGCACCGCCGAGCGCCTGGGCGTGGATCCCGTGCTGCTGCGGGTCGTCGTGGTGGTCGTCGCGCTCCTGGGCGGCGTCGGGCTGGTCCTGTACGCCGCGGCGTGGCTGCTGCTCCCGGACCGCGAGGGGCGCATCGAGGCCCGGGCGCTGGTCGGCGGGCGGGTGTCGGCCTCGGCGGTGCTGGCGCTCGGCCTGGTGGCGCTGGCCTCGGCGGTCCCCAGCCCGTGGTCGTGGGTGGCGGACGGCCGGGTGGTCAGCGGTGGCGACGTGGTCTCCCTCGTCGTCGTCGGCGTGGTGCTGGCGGTCGGGGTGGCGATGCTGCCGCGGCTGGTGCCGGCCTCGGCGGGCGGTGTCCGCCCTGACGGGCAGCCGGTGGGCGCAGCGGTGCGCAGCGCCTGCGGAGGACCGCGGCGCGCGTCGCGCCCGGCGGTGCCGGCGTGGGTGACGACGGCGGTGCTCGGCGCGGCGCTGCTCGTGGGGGCTGCGGCGTGGCTGGCCGTCCGGCCGCAGCAGCTGGCGCCGCTGGGCCTGGACCGGCAGGGCTGGTCCGCGTGGTCGGCACCAGCGGGTGGGCAGCTGGACCTCACGACACCGCAGGTCGTCTCCGTCGCAGCGGCAGCAGCCACCGCCGTGGTGGCCCTGGCGCTGGTGGCGGCAGGGCTGGCGGGGCGGCGCGGGGACGGCCTCGGGTTCTGGGCGTTCGCCGGCGCGACCACGGCGCTCCTCGCGCTGGCGGTGCCCCCCGGCGCCGACGTGCGCGGCGTCGGCGACGTCGACTGGCGGCCGCTGACGGTGGCGCAGGCCGAGCGGGGCTACGCCTCCTGGGCCGGTCAGGCGACCCTCGACCTGCGCTCCCTGGCCGACGACCCCGCCGCCGCGGGCGCCACCGTGGACGTGGAGCTGCGGCACGGCGTCGGCGAGGCCCGCGTGATCGTGCCCACCGGCGCCGACGTGGAGGTCCGCACCAGCGGCGTCATCGGCGAGGTGGTCACCAGCGGCCCCGGGTGGACCACCCGCGGCGCCGACGACGGCTTCTTCACCAGCACCACCTCGAGGGCGCCGGCGACGACGACGGACGGCACCCTCGAGCCGGTCCACCTCCGCGTGGACGCCCGCACCGCCATCGGCCAGCTCGAGATCGTCAGGAGCGCAGCATGAGCCCCGACCAGACCCTCCCCCAGCCGGCACCAGCCCCCTCCGACGAGCAGCCGACCGAGCAGCAGACCGAGCAGCCGACCGAGCCGGCTCCCGGTGGCCCCCACGTCCCGAGCCTCGTGACGGGTCTGGCGGCCCTGCTCGTGGCGGTCCTCGTGGGTCTGGGCGTGCTGGCGGACGTCCGGGTGGACGCGGGCGCCGTGGCCGCTGTTGCCCTGGTGGCGCTGGGCGGCCTGCTCGTGGTGGGAGGCCTGGTGGCCGGCGTCCGCGGTCGCTGACCCGACCCGCGACGACCGGAGCGAGCTGCCAGACGACGAGACGGCGGCGCCCCTGCGGGCGCCGCCGTCTTCGTGGCGGTGGCGGTGGGATTTGAACCCACGGAGAGCTCTCACCCTCACACGCTTTCGAGGCGTGCTCCTTAGGCCGCTCGGACACGCCACCGCGGAAGACACTACCCGGTCGCGCGCCGGTCCTCGAAGAACCCCCTCAGCAGCGTGGCGCACGGCTCCTCCAGCACGCCGGCCACCACCTCGGGGCGGTGGTTCAGCCGGGGGTCGCGCAGCACGTCACGCAGCGACCCGGCGGCCCCCGCCTTGGGGTCCCAGGCGCCGAACACCACCCGCGCCACCCGGGCGAGGACGAGGGCGCCGGCGCACATGGTGCACGGCTCCAGCGTCACCGCCAGGGTCGCGCCCTCGAGGCGCCAGGAGCCGGTGGCGGCGGCGGCCCGTCGCAGCGCCAGCACCTCCGCGTGGGCCGTCGGGTCTGCGGTCGCCTCGCGCTCGTTGCTGCCCGCACCGAGGACGAGCCCGGAGCCGTCGACGACGACGGCGCCGACCGGGACGTCACCGGCGGCCCCGCCGGCCAGGTGCGCCGCGCGCGCCCGGGCCAGGGCCAGCCGGACCAGCCGCTCGTCGTCGGGGCGGCTGGCCGGTCCGGCACCCGTCAGCGCAGCGCCTCGAGCAGGTCCACGAACCCGACCTTCTCCCCGACCGCCACGAGCGCGCTGGCGGGGTCGCGGGACTCGGCGGTGTCAGCGAGCTCGCTGCCCGGCACGTCGAGGTCGGCCAGGAGGTCGGCGTCACCGGCCCAGGTGGGGGCGGCGACGCGGGCGGCGCTGTCCTCCTCCTCGTCCTCCTGGGGGGCGGGCTGCGGGGCCGGGGAGTCCGCGGTGACGCTGAGCAGCTCCCCGTAGTGGCTCGTGCTGGCGGCGGAGAGGTCGGAGACGAAGGCGCGGGGCTCCTCGCCGTCGACCCTGACGAGGGCGAACCACTCGTCCTCGCGCTCGAGCACGACGAGCAGGGGGCCGGGGGCGTCGCCGGTGCCGTCGACGGCGGCGCGCACCTCGTCGGCCAGCTCCTCGACGTCCACGGCGTCCTCGACGTCGAGGTCGACGGAGCGCCAGCCGTCCCCGTCGGAGGCCAGGACCGCGGTGAAGTACGACATGGGGCTCATCGTGGCGCAGACGGGCGCGGCAGGCGAGGCCCCGGCGGCGCGTCCACGGACCTCCTCGGATGGGTAGGGTCGTCGACCGTGCGCGTGCAGGTCGTCGACCACCCCCTGGTGGCCCACAAGCTGACCGTCCTGCGGGACGCGAAGACGGAGTCGCCGACGTTCCGGCGCCTCGCCGACGAGCTGGTCACGCTGCTCGCCTACGAGGCGACGCGCGGGGCGCGGGTGGAGCCGCAGGAGATCTCCACCCCGGTGGCGACCACCACGGGCGTGAAGCTGGCCAGCCCGAAGCCGCTCGTGGTGCCGATCCTGCGCGCCGGCCTGGGCATGCTGGACGGGATGACCCGCCTGCTGCCGACCGCCGAGGTGGGCTTCCTGGGCATGGTGCGCGACGAGGAGACGCTGCAGGCCAGCACCTACGCGCACCGCCTCCCGGACGACCTCTCGGGCCGGCAGTGCTACGTGCTCGACCCCATGCTCGCCACCGGCGGCACGCTGGTGGCGGCGATCCGCTACCTGTTCGAGATCGGGGCCACGGACGTCACGGCCGTGTGCCTGCTGGCGGCTCCGGAGGGACTGGACGTGGTGACGTCGTCCTTCGGCGCGGACGCCCCCATCACCGTGGTGACGGCGGCCGTCGACGAGCGCCTGGACGAGAACGGCTACATCGTGCCCGGTCTGGGTGACGCCGGGGACAGGCTCTACGGGGTGGTCTGAGGCTCAGGCGGCCTCGGCCTCGGCGTCCTCGAGCTGCGTGCGCAGCCGCTCGAGCGTGCGCGCCAGCAGCCGGGACACCTGCATCTGGGTGACGCCGATGTCCGCGGCGATCTGGCTCTGCGTCCACCCGCGGAAGAAGCGCAGCGACAGGATCCGGCGGTCCCGCTCGGGCAGGGACGCGAGCAGCGGGGCCACGCTCACGTGGTCCACCAGCCTGTCGATGGCGCCGTCGTCGCCGCCCAGCGTGGCGCCCAGCGGCGTGCCGTCGGCCTCGCCGTCGAGGGGGGCGTCCAGGGAGGCCAGGTGGTAGTCCTGCGCGGCGGCCAGCGCCTCGATGACCTCCTCGGCGTCCACGCCGAGGTGCTCGGCCAGCTGCGGGACGGTCGGTGCGCGGCCGATCTTCTGGGTGAGCTCGGCCGCGGCGGCGCCCAGCGACAGCCGCAGCTCCTGGAGGCGGCGCGGCGGGCGCACCCCCCACTGCCGGTCGCGGAAGTGGCGCCGCAGCTCCCCGGTGATGGTGGGCACGGCGTACGGCAGGAAGCCGCGCCCCTTGCCGGGCTGGTAGCCCTGGGCCGCCTTGACCAGCGCGAGGCAGGCGACCTGCACGAGGTCGTCCAGCTGCTCCCCGCGGTCCCGGAAGCGCGCCGCGAGGGCGCGGGCCACCGGCAGGTTGAGGACGACGACCTCGTCCAGGAGGCGGGCGCGCTCCGCGGCGCCAGCCGTGGACGCGCGCAGCAGCAGGTCTTCCGTGGCCTGCTCGCGCGCGCTCCCGGCGCCCTCGGTGCGGGCCGCAGGGGCGTCGGCGGACGCGGTCATCGAAGGCTCCTGTGCTCTCGCGTCGTTCGCCGCTGAGGCGCGGTCGCCGGACGTCCGCGGTGGGCGGTCGCTACGGCGACCGCCGGGCGCGGGTCCCGGACGCGGACCAGCACAGCACCGGCCAGGACCCCCGGCAAGCCGAGCCAGGAGTGGTTCAACCCCCCAGCCGGTGGTAGGCAGGGCTCATGCCGGAACCCGCGCCCGAGGCCCAGCACGACCGCCAGGTGCTGCTGCAGCAGATCGTCTCCGAGGTCCACGCCGAGCACGCCGGCGAGGACGTCGACGTGGTCCGCGAGGCGCTCAGCGCGCGCATCGCGGAGCGCGGTTTCCCCGAGCAGCCCCAGAAGTGGGTGGACGACACCGCCGGCGAGGTGAGCCAGGGCCGGCACGTGGTGGTCGACCGGGAGCTCGGCGTCGACGCACCGCTGGAGGAGACGGCCGGCAACGCCCACGAGAAGACCCGCGAGGAGAGCCGATGAGCCAGCAGGACCGGACCAGCAGCGCCGCCACCCCCCTCGGGACCGGCACCGACGACGACCCCACGGCAGGCCTGCCGGAAGTCTCCGAGGCGGACGTCGCCGCCGCGATGGGCGTCAGCTCGGTGCCCGACGAGGTGCGCGTGGTCTCCGACGACGCCGACGAGACCGGCCAGGTGATGGACGCGACGGGGCGCCTGAGCGAGCCCGCCGAGGAGGAGCCGGAAGGTCACCGGGCGCAGTAGCCCCCGCGCCCGGTGGTCACCCACCACCGGGTGCACCGCTCCCCCGCACCACCACCAGCGAGGCGCTCCCGTGCAGACCTTCCTGCCCTTCCCCGGCTTCGCCAGGAGCGCCGAGGCCCTCGACGGACCGCGGCTGGGCAAGCAGCGGGTGGAGGTGCTGCAGGTGCTGCGTGCCCTCGAGCTGCCCGAGTACGGCTGGTCCGGCCATCCGGCGGTGGCCATGTGGCGCGGTCGGACCCCGGCGCTGGTCTGCTACGGGTTGGCGTGCGTGCGGGAGTGGACCTCGCGCGGCCACGCGGACACGACGGCCGCCCAGGTGGCGGAGTTCGCCCCCGAGACCGCGGACGCCTCCCAGGAGGAGCTCGCGGTCTCGGGCCAGCTGCCGTCGTGGCTGGGCGGGCGCGCCCTGCACCGGTCGCACCGCTCCAACCTCCTCCGCAAGGACCCCGCCCACTACGGCCCGCGCTTCGAGGCCGGGCTGCCCGACGACCTCGACTACGTCTGGCCGGGGTCGGACGACCTGCCCGAGCGGCCCGCCGCGGTGGGCAGGGCGCTGTGGGTGGTGCGGGCAGCAGACCCCACCACGCTCGGCGTGCTGGTGGACCGCGGCGTGGTGGGCCTGGACACCGGCAGCGGCATCGACGTCCCAGCCGACCTCGAGCAGGGAGCCGGCGGCCTGCGCGCCCTGCTCGCCGCGCGCGCCGAGCAGACGGGGACGAGGCGCCGTCCCGGCAAGGCGCTGCGCCAGCTGGAGGCCCTCGTGACCGAGGTGTCCGTCGACGACGAGGTCGCCGTGCCCGTCCAGGAGGGGCGGGCCCTGCTCCTCGGGAGGGTCACCGGGGAGTACTCCTTCGCCGGCAGCGCGGCGCTGGTGCCGCACCGCCGTCCGGTGCGCTGGGTCGGCGTGGTGCCGCGGGCGGCGCTCGCCCGCCCGGCGCAGCTGCAGGACCCGCGCTCGCTGTTCCGCGTGGTCCTCACCAGCTGACGGTCCCTGCTCAGGCGAGGCCGGGGGGCACCACCCGCGGGCCCGCCTCCGGCGGGCGGGGACGGTCCTGCGGGTGCAGGCGCACCGCGACCAGCGCGACGTCGTCCTCGGGCTGGGTGCTGACCAGCTCGCTGAGGAGCTGGTCGCAGAGGTCCTGCAGCGGCAGGTGACCCCGCTCCGCGAGCAGACGGCGCAGGCGGTCCAGCCCCACGTCGATCGACTGGCCGCGCCGCTCCACGAGCCCGTCGGTGCACAGCAGCACCGTGCTGCCCCGCTCGACCAGCTCGACCCCCTCCTGGCGCACCACCGACGGGTCGATCCCGAGCAGCAGGTCGGGCTCGTCGACCTCGAGCGCGACCACGGAGCCGTCCGGGTGGAGCACGAGCGGCGGTGGGTGCCCGGCACTGGACCAGCGCAGCGCCGTGGTGCCCTCCGCTCGCTCCTGCGCGCCCTGCTCCAGGCGCAGCACGGCCGCGGTGGCCGTGGTGGAGATGAGCAGGCCGGGGATGGCGGCGTCGAGGCGCTCGAGCACCTCGGCCGGCCTGGCCCCCGTGGTGTAGGCGATGCCGCGCAGCAGCCCCCGCAGCTGCCCCATGGCGGCGGCCGCCGCGGTGTCGTGCCCGACCACGTCACCGATGACGACGACGGTGGCGCCGTCGGGCTGGACGAACGCGTCGTACCAGTCACCGCCCACCTGGGCGGCCACGCCGGCGGGCAGGTAGCGCACGGCCACCTCCACGTGGTCCGGCTCGGGCGGCGCGGTGAGCAGGCTGCGCTGGAGCTCCTCGGCGAGCTGGCGCTGGCGCTCGTAGAGGCGTGCGTTCTCGAGGGCTGTGCCGGCTCGGGAGGCGACCTCGCGGGCCGTGGCGAGGTCCTCGGCACCCGGGGCTCCGCGCTGCTGCCCCCAGAACAGGGACAGCGCTCCCAGGGTCGTCCCGTGCGCCGTCAGCGGCAGGACGCAGCAGGCCTCGGGGGCCAGCTCGGCGACCAGCCGGCGCGCCTGGTCGTCCCCGAGCGCCGCCTGCACGACGGCGGTGGCATCAGCCGGGACCAGCTGCGGCTCACCGGTCGCCAGGGCCCGCAGCAGCGGCGCGGCGCCGGTGAGGCCGTGCGCCCGCCGGGCGGCGTAGCGCTCCACCAGCGGCACCCGACCGGGGTCCCGGTGGGCCCAGCCCACGTCGCGCAGGGCACCGCCGTCCTCGACCAGGGACACCACGGACCAGTCGGCCAGCGCCGGCACCACGAGCGCGGCGAGGCGCGCGACGGCGGTGCGGCCGTCCAGCACCTCCGTCAGCTGCTCGGTGGTGCGGGCGAGCAGCCCCAGCCGCGCCGCGGCGGCGTCGGCGCTCTCCTGGGCGCGGCGGCGCTCGGTGATGTCGAGGGAGGAGATCGAGAGCCCACCCGGGCTCGGCCAGACCCGCACCTCGTACCAGCCGTCCACGGGCCCGGGGCGGTGCGCCTCGAAGGCGGCGGGGTTCCCGCTGGCGAGGGCGCCGCGGCAGCGGCGCTCGAGCTCGCCACCCACCGCGCCCGGGACCAGCTCCCACAGCGACCCGCCGATCAGCTCGGTCCGCGTCCGGCCGAGCAGGCGCTCGGCCGCGGCGTTGACGTAGGTGAAGCGGAAGGAGTCATCGAGGCTGGCGAAGGCCGCCGACATGCTGTCCAGGACGCGGGCCACCCGGGCCTCGCCCTCGTGCACCTGGGTGGTGTCGTACGCGGCCCCCACCACGCGGACCGGGCGCCCCTCCTGGTCGCACAGGGTGCGACCCCGTGCCTGGACCCAGCGCACCCCTCCGCCGGGGCGCACCACCCGGTACTCGGCCTCGTACTCCCCGCAGGTGTCGATCGAGTGCTGCAGCGCCGCCGAGACGCGGTCGCGGTCGTCCGGGTGCAGGTAGGAGCTGAAGGCCTCGATGGTGCCGCCGAAGGCCTCGCGCTCCACCCCGAAGACCTCGAGCAGGCGGGCGTCCCACTCGAGCTCTCCCGTGGCCAGGTCCCAGTCGAAGCTCCCCACCCCGGCGGCGTCCACGGCCAGCTGGACGCGCAGGCGGCTGCGCTCCCCCTCATCAGCGGAGAGCACCAGGGCGAGCTCGGCGGAGGCGCTGGCCGCGAGGTGCCCCAGGGCCTCGACCTCGTGGTCCTGCCAGGTCCGCGGCACCGGTCCGAAGGCGCACAGGACTCCCCGGGTGCGTCCCTCCTGGGCCAGCGGCACCCCGAGGTAGGCCCCGACCGCGGCCGACGCGGCGTGGGGCTCCGAGGACCGCGGGTCCGCGGCGACGTCCCCGACGGCGACCACGCGACCGTGGAGCACGACCAGGTCGCAGAGGGCGTCCACCACCGGCTCCGCGCCGGACGGCGCCACCCCGGTCGGCGTCCCGGCCGAGGCGGCCACCTCGTGCACGCCGTCGCGCACGAGGTGGACCTGCGCCCACGGCGCACCGGTCAGGCGGGTGGCGAGGTCGGCCAGGCGTCCCAGCCCCGGGGCACCCGCGGTGGCGCGGTCGTCGGAGCGCTCGGCCCAGGCAGCCACGCGACCACCCTCCACCACGACCTCCGCTCACCGGCTCGCGTCGGCCGCGGTGTCCCCCGTGCCGCCCCCGTGCTGGACCAGCCACCCGGACCGCCGCAAGGCCCGGTGCGTGGGAGCAGTCTGGGGCACGGAGGGCGCTCGGCGCAGGCTCCGGTCCCACACCGGCGCCCTGCAGCGCGGGTGGGACCGGCGGCTGCGTCAGCGGCGAGGCCCCCGGGGGGTCCCCCGGCTGTCGAGCACGGCGCGCAGGCGGGGCATCGGGGCCGAGGTGACGCCCTGCTCGCTGGACAGGGCGGGCACCACGCGGAGCACGGGCGGCCCGGCCGGGGCCGGGGGTCTCGCGGCGTCGGGCCCGCCGTCGCCGGTGGCCTCGGCGGCGCGCACCGCCTCCAGCTGCGGCGCGTGCACCGCGCGGGGGCGGCTGGGCAGCTCGCCCGCGGCGGGGCGGCGCACGAGCCCGAACGCCATCACGGGACCGAAGACGCTCAGGGGACCCGGGCCCGCGGGCGACGGCAGGCGCAGCACCGAGCCGGTGCCGCCCCCCGCGGCCACCGGGGCCACGGGACCGGTGGGGGCCGCCTCGTCGGACGTCGCAGCAGCAGCGAGGGCCTGTGCGCCGCGCACGACCCGGGCGCGCTGGCGCCACACGTCGAGGTCGACCACCGGTGAAGCAGGTGCAGCGGACATTCCTGGCTCCGATCTGGCTGGCGGGCCGGCCCCGGACACCCCGGGGACTGCGTGGTGCTGGTGTGTGGTGCTGGTGTAGCGAAAGATGCTCAGGTTAAGACTGCGACTCATGTGACTCGTGTGACTTGAGAGAAGTTAGAGGAATCTGAGGCAGTCAGCCAGCACCGCTGCGGCGTGTCGCCGCACGTCGTGGGACCACCCGCGACCTCAGCCGCGCGCCCGGGTGGTCCCGCACCGGGCGCTCGGCTCAGGTGGGGGTGCCGCCGGCGCGGCGCACGGCCGCATCGCGCTCGGCCTGGCGGTCCGCGACCGCCACGGGGTGGCGCGGGGAGCCACCGCGCTCGTCGTCGACCTCCCCGCCGCGGGCGAGCCGGAGCCGGCGGCCCAGGGCGACGTCCTCGGCGCGCTTGCGCGCGGCCTGGTCGCTCTTGCGGGTGTCGCGCGGCGGCAGCTGGAGCTCCTCCTCGGCCTCGATGCCCGCCTGGAGCTCGCGGCCGCGCTCCAGCTCGGCGTCGAGCTCGGCCCCGAACAGCAGCGCGAGGTTGGTGATCCACAGCCAGAGCAGGAAGACGACCACCGCGGCGAAGCTGCCGTACGTCTTGTCGTAGCTGCCGAAGTTCGCCACGTAGAGGCCGAACAGGCCCGAGGCGAGGGCCCACACGAGGATCGCCACCACGGCGCCGACGCTGGTCCAGGTCCACTTCGGGCGCTCGATGTTGGGCGTCACCTGGTAGAGCACGGCGACCACGACGACGACGATGAGCGCCAGCACCGGCCACTTCGCGATGCCCCAGGCGGTCACGGCGGCAGACCCGAGACCGATCACGTCACCCACGGACCGCGCCACGGGACCGGAGACCACGAGGATGATGAGAGCGGCGACCACGAGCACCACGGCGATGACGGTGACGAGCAGCTGGGTCGGGCGCATGACCCAGACGGGGCGGCCCTCGGTGATGCCGTAGATGCGGTTCATGGCGCGGGAGAAGGCACCGACGTAGCCCGAGGCCGACCACAGCGCCCCCAGGAGGCCGACGACGAGGCCGACGCCGGCGCCCCGGCTCTGCTGGAGCTGGCTGATGACGGGCTCGAGGTTGCTCACGACGTCCGCCGGCGCGAAGCCGCCGATGATCTCGAGCAGCGCCTGCGTGGTCTGCGGGCCCTGCCCGAGCACGCCGACCAGCGAGATGACGGCCACCAGGCCCGGGAACAGCGCCAGGACGGCGTAGTGGACGAGGGCCGCGGCCAGGTCGAGGCAGCCGTCGCCGGTGAACTCGCGCACCGTCTTGCGCAGCACGTAGACCCACGAGCGCCGGGTGAGGTCGGTGGGGTCGTCCGGCTTGCGGGGGTCGTCGGGTGCGGGCGCGGTGCGCGCCTTCTGCGCGGTGCTCGCGTGGTCGACGTCGGAGCTCATGCCGTCTCGCCAGGCCCTTCCAGCGGTGGTGCGCCGTGGGCTCGACGTCGCGGCAAGTCTGCTGGGCGGGGGACGGACCTGCGACTCCAGGTGGGGCTGCCGCCCGTCACCGGTCGGGGGCAGACTCCGTGCTGTGTGCGGTCGCTACGCCAGCAGCAGGTCCGACGCCCAGCTCGTCGAGGACTACGCCGTCGACGCCGTGGTCGGGCCCGAGGTGGGCCCGTCCTGGAACGTCGCGCCCACCCAGCAGGTGCGCGCCGTGGTGGAGCGCGAGCCCCAGGACGGCACCGGCGCGCAGCGCCAGCTCCGCACGCTGCGCTGGGGCCTGGTCCCCTCGTGGGCGAAGGACCCCGCCGTGGGCTCCCGCATGATCAACGCCCGCGTGGAGACCGTCACGGACAAGCCCGCCTACAAGCGGGCCGCGGCCCGCAGGCGCTGCCTCGTGCCCGCTGACGGCTACTTCGAGTGGGAGCGCCGTCCCGCGCCCGACGGCTCCGGCAAGGAGGTCAAGGTGCCGCACTTCCTGCACGCCGCCGACGGCGGCCCGCTGACCTTCGCGGGCCTGTACGAGCTCTGGAAGGACCCGGCGGTCGCCGACGGTGAGGACCCGTGGCTGTGGACGGTCACGGTGATCACCACGCAGGCGCGCGACGAGGCCGGCCGCATCCACGACCGCAGCCCCGTGGTGCTGCCCGCGGACTTCCAGGGCGACTGGCTCGACCCGGCGCTCACCGACCTCGACCTGGTCCGCCAGGTGCTGGACGCCGTGCCACCGCCGCAGCTGGCCACGCACGAGGTGGGGCGCGCCGTGGGCAGCCCCCGCGTCAACGGCCCCCAGCTGGTGCTGCCCCTGGAGCAGCTGGGGGCAGGGGGCGCCTGAGGGCCGGAGGCGACCCCGGGACGCCGGGGCGCCGCGGGGTCACTCGGCCAGGTTGGCGCTGATCACGTCCATCACCAGCGCCCTCGCCCGCGCGGTGGTCTCTCCGAGGCGGTCGGCGACCGCTGCCACCAGCCCCTCCACCAGCAGCGCCTGCGGGAGGCGCGAGGCGAGCGTGACCTCGTCGCGGAAGGTCAGCTCAGGGATGGTCACCACCAGCGCCACCGTGGCCGCCTGCGCGACGGGACTGCGCCCGAAGGACGTGACGGCCACGACGTCGGCCCCCGCCGCGGCGGCCGCGGCCACGGCCCGCAGCGACACCGCGCTCGTCCCGCTGCCGCTGATGACGAGCAGCAGGTCACCGGGTGAGAGGAGCCGGGCGCTGATCTGCTGGCCGATGGCGTCGCTCAGGACCTCGGCGGGACGCCCGACGCTGGTCAGCCGCGCCGCGGCGTCCTGCGCGAGCGGCGCCGAGACGCCGTTGCCCACCACCACCACGCGCCGGGCACCGGCGATGAGGGCCGTGGCGCGCTCGACGGCGTCGGCGTCCAGGAGCGCCAGCATGTCGGAGACCCGAGCGGCGAGCTGGGTGAAGACAGCGGCGACGATGGCCGCTGCGCCCTGGGGGTGCGGGAGCACCGCTGGGGCCGCAGCGGCGTCGCGCGCGAGCAGCACCCGCAGCTGCTGGTAGCCGGTGTAGCCCAGGCTCTGGCAGGTCCGCACCACGGTGGCGCGCGAGGCCCCGGCGAGGTCGGCGACCTGCTGGGAGCTCATCTCGACGATCTCCGCGGCGCGCTCGAGCAGCACCGCGGCCACGGCGCGCTCCGCGGGCAGCAGCGACGGCAGGAGGCTGCGGATGGTGGCGGCGACCGCCCCCGGCTGGTCCTTCACGACACCACCGCCGCGGCGGGGCCCGTGGGACCGGCGGCCTCGGCGATGCTCCGGACCGCGGCGGCGTCGAGCGCGAAGACCTCCGCGCCGTCGTCCGGCCCGGGAGCCTCGACGAAGGTGACCCGCACCGCGCCGTCGTCCGACAGGTCGACCAGGTCCAGGCCCGCACCGACCACGGCCCGCTCCGTGCCGGCCGCGGCGAGGGGGTCGGAGTGGTTGGCCACCCCCGGCGAGACCACCACGGGGATGCCCCGCACCTGCTGCACCATCCCGTGGTGGTAGTGCCCGGCGAGCACCAGGCGGACGCCGGCCGCCTCCAGCACGTCGAGGAGCGGCTCGGGCTCCACCAGCTCGAGCGCCCGGAGCAGGGTGCTGGCAGCAGGAACCGGCGGGTGGTGCAGCACCACGACGGCGCCGCCGGGGGCCGGCGGGGCGAGCGCCTCCGCGAGCCAGGTGAGCAGCCCTGGGGGCACGTGGCCGTAGCCGGCCCCGGGCACGGAGGTGTCGAGCGCCACGATCCGGTGGCCGCGCACGTCGTGCACGGCGCAGCGCGGCCCGAGGGCCAGCTCGAAGGCGGCGCGGTCGTCGTGGTTGCCGGGCACCGCCACCACCACCGCCCCGTGGTCCGCGGCGAAGCGGTCCACCCGCGAGCGCAGCGCGGCGTAGCTGGCCGGGCTGCCGTCGTCGGACAGGTCACCGGCGAGGACCACCGCGTCGAGGGGGCCCGCGGTCACCGCGCGCTGCAGCACCCGGTCGAGGGCGGCCGTGGTGTCGACGAGCCCGTGGTGCAGCGAGCCGTCACCGGTCAGGTGGGTGTCACTGAGGTGGAGCAGACGCAGCGTCACGAGACCTCCCCCGCCGTGCGCTCGCGGCGCGTCCGCACGGCTGCGGCCAGGGGCAGGTCCCAGCGACCGGTGGTCACCCGGTGCCGCAGAGCGCCGCTGACCTGGTCGAGGGCCATCGTGATGACCACGACGACGACCATGAGCACGCCCACGACGTCCCACACCCGGAACTGGATGTTGTCGACGAGCATCTTGCCGATGCCGCCGGCGCCGATGAGCCCGAGGATGGCCGAGGCCCTCACGTTGATCTCGAACCGGTAGAGCCACAGGGCCAGCAGGTCGGGCAGCACAGCGGGCCAGACGCCCCAGCGCACCACCTGCCAGCGCGAGGCGCCGACGGCCCGAGCGGCCTCCACCGGTCCGCGGTCGGCGGCCTCGAACGCCTCGTACCCCCACTTGCCGAGGGTGCCGACGGAGCCGATGGCCAGCGCCAGTGCGCCGGTGAAGGCGGTCAGGCCGGTGACGGAGAGCATGAGGACGGCGATGACCACCTCGGGCACCGCCCGCAGGACCGCGAACACCGCCCGGACCGGCCACCGGACGAGGGCGGGTGCGAGGCCGTCGGTGGCCAGCAGCGACAGGGGCAGGGCCACGACGACGCCGAGGACGGTGCCGAACCACGCCATGGCGACGGACAGCACCGTCGCGGACAGCGCGTCGGGCAGGTGCGTCCAGGCGGGCGGCAGCAGCATGAGGCCGAGCAGGTGCACGAGCCGACCCGGCAGCTCGGGCAGCGCGTCCCAGGAGACGTCGATCCCCCACACCGCGGCGGCCACGACGGCCACGACGACCGCCGTGAGCAGCCGCCGCACGAGGTGCAGGGGCCTGCGTGGACGCCCCGCCGCGCGCGGCGGGGCGGCGGGGGCGCTCGCCGGGCGCCGGTGCGCGTCGACGCTCACCGCAGCAGCCGCCGCCGGACGGTGGAGCTGAGCAGCTCCAGGAGCACGACCACGACGAGGACCTCCAGGATCACGGTGCTCAGGTAGTGGTACTGGTAGAAGGTCCGCACCTGGTCGATGAGCATGCCCAGCCCACCGGCGCCGACCAGGCCGATGACCGTGGAGGCGCGGACGTTGAGCTCCAGCACGTAGACGGTCTGCGACAGCACGGTGGGTCCGACCTCCGGCAGCATCGCGCTGCGGTTGGCGCGCAGCCACGTGGCACCCGCCGCCAGCGCCGCCTCCTGGCCCCCCCTGTCGACGCCGTCGAGCGCCTCGGAGACGAGCTTGACGAGGATGCCGGTGTTGAACAGGACCAGCGCGAGCACGCCGGACAGCGCCCCGGTGCCCACCACGGTGACGAAGACCGAGGCGAAGAGCAGGTCCGGGATGCTCCGCACGACGTCCATGACCGTCCGCACGACGCGCAGCACCGGGCCGTGGGGATCGGTGGCGCGGGAGGCGGCGAACGACAGGGGCACCGCCAGGACCACGCTCACCGCCGTCGCGATGACCGCCATCTGCAGGGTCTGCAGCAGCGCCGGCACGGTCCGCGGGATGAAGGAGTAGTCGGGCTGGACCAGCTGCACGAGCGTGCCCGTCGCGTTGCCGGCGTTGCGGACCAGGGCCGCGGGGTCCACCTGGACGACGACGGCCGACCAGGCGGTCACCACGACCACCCCGACGAGCACGAGGCCGGCCTTCCAGCCGCTGCGCACCCGGGCGGGGCGGCCCCTGACGACGGCCGTGGTGGGCGCGGGGGCGGTGGTCACCGGCGGCCCGCCGGCGCGTCGAGGAGGTCGTCAGCGGTGAGGGAGCGGCCGTAGATGGCGGCGAAGGCCGCGTCGTCTGCGTCCGCCCCAGCACCGTCGTGGACGACGGCGCCGTCGCGCATCCCCACCAGCCGGGTGCCGTAGCGGCGGGCCAGGTCGAGGAAGTGGAGGTTGACCACCACGGTGATGCCGAGCTCGGCGTTGATGCGCTGCAGGTCGCGCATGACGACGTGCGAGGTCGGCGGGTCCAGGGACGCGACCGGCTCGTCGGCGAGGATCACCTTCGGCCGCTGGGCCAGGGCCCGGGCGATCGCCACGCGCTGCTGCTGCCCGCCGGAGAGCTGGGAGGCGCCGCTGTACGCCTTCTGGACGATCTCGACGCGCTCGAGGGCCTGCAGGGCCAGCTCGACGTCGTCCGCGGCCCACGCTCCCAGCAGCGACCGCCACGCCGAGGTGTGGTGGAGCCTGCCCATGAGGACGTTGTTGAGCACCGTGGTGCGCTTGGCCAGGTTGAAGCCCTGGAAGACCATGCCGACGTCGGCGCGCAGCGCCCTCAGCGACGCCCCGCGCAGGCCGCGCAGGCGGGCGCCGCCCACGGTGATCTCACCGGAGGTGAGGGGCACGAGCCCGTTGATGGTGCGGACCAGCGTCGACTTGCCGGCACCGGACAGGCCGACCACGGCCACCATCTCCCCGGAGGCGATGGACAGGTCCACGCCGCGCAGGCCCACGTGGCCGTTGGGGTAGGTGACACCGACCCCCTCGAAGCGGATGCTGCCGTCGGCGGGCTGCGCTGCCGGTCGCATCAGCCCAGTCCGATCGAGGCGGCGACGTCCGAGGTCTTCTGCAGCGCCGCCGGGTCGGCGTCGCGCAGGCCGGTGATCTGGTAGATCGCGCTGAGGGCCTGCTGGCCCTCGGGGGTGGCGGCGTAGTCCTTCATGGCAGCTGCGACCTTGGTCTGCCACTCCTGGCTCAGACCGCTGGACAGCGAGACGCCGTCGTTGGGGATCGCGTCGGTGAGGGCGAAGACGACCACCTTCTGGCCGACGTCCGGGGTGTCCTTGGCCACCACGGAGCGGGCGTCCCAGTAGCTCGTGCCCACCTGCGCGTCCCCGTTGTAGACCGCCAGCACGCTCGCGTCGTTGGCGGTGACCTGGGTGACCTTGATGTCGCTGGAGACGTCGATGCCGGCCTTCTTCATCGCGGCGACCGGGAAGATGTAGCCGGCGGGCGAGGCGGGCTGCAGCAGCGAGACGGTGGCCCCCTTGATCTTGGGCAGCTCGTCGAGCCCGGCGGGACCCTCACCGCTCTGCGTGCCGTTGCAAAAGAGCATCCCGTCGGCGCCCGCCACCGGCTGGTCCGCGCAGTACTTCGCGGGGTCGTTGGTGAAGAACTGCGCCGCGTACGTGCTCTTGCCCTTGCGCTCGGACTGCAGGGCCGGCACGGCGCCGTACTTCTCGCAGGCCTGGCTCATCTGCAGGCTGGGCAGCATGCCGATCTGCGCCTGGCCGCTGCCGATGGCCTCGACGGCCGCCTGGTAGTCCTGCGTGATGACGCCCTTGACCGGGATGCCCAGTCGCTGGCTGAGCGCCTGCTCCAGCGGCTTGACGGTCTCGACCAGCTTGCTGGCGTCACCGGAGGGCACCAGGGCGAGGGTGAGCTGGGTGGGGGCGGAGGCCTTGTCGTCGGAACGGCCGGTGCAGACGGCGGCCGAGGACGCGCCGGCCGCGGGGCTGGTCGCGGCTGCGTCGGCCGCCTGCTGCGACGCGCCGCACCCGCTGAGGGAGGCGGTGGCGACCAGGGCGAGGGCCGCGGCACCGGCGAGGCCAGGGACGCGCGAGCGGGTGGTGCAGGAGGGGCGAGCGGGCATGGCGGAGTCCGTTCTGTCAGGGGTGATCGGGAGGAGGGGGAGGCAGAGGGGGGACAGGGGGGACAGGGGTGCGGAGCCGGGTGGGCCGGTGGCTGCGCCTCAGGCGCTGGACGTGACCGCGAGCGGGTGGGCCCCCTGGAAGGCGGCGGGGTCCTCGGCCCAGGTGGTGATGCCGGCGTAGAGGCCTGGCAGGTCGGGCGCGGTGAGGTGGGCGGGCCCGGCGGCGTGGCCGAACCTGTCGACCAGGGCGGTCGAGCAGCCCGCGCGCAGGGGGGCGGCGAGGTCGTTGGCCCAGACGTCACCGACGGACAGCGCGCTCGCGGCCGGGCGGCCCCCCAGCAGCCGGGGCAGCAGGGCGTCCCACCCGGCGGGCTTGCCGGCGCTGGTGACGACCTCGTCCAGGACGTCGGTGAGGCCGAGCGCGACGAGCGCCTCGTCCACGCCCGTGCGGGGGGCGTTGGTCACGAGCACGCGGTCGACGCGGCCTGCGAGGCCGCGGAGGAGGTCCACGAGTCCCGGCGGGACCTCGACCTCGAGGCGCCCTGCGGCCAGAGCGGCCCGGCTGCTCGCGTAAGCGCGCTCGAGCACGTCGTCCGACGAGCCGGGAGCGAGGCGGGCTGCGATGTGGGCCACGGCCGCGTAGCCGTCGGCGTACCGGGGTGCCTCCGGGTGTCCGGAGAGGTAGCTCTCGAGCTGGTGGTGGAGCTCCCGGCCCGCGGTGGCACCGACCTCGGGGAGGCGCTCGCCGACGAGGTCGGCGGCGGCGGCGGCGTAGGCGAGCACGGGATCGTCGCCGGTGCAGACCGTGCCGTCGAAGTCGAGCAGGAGCAGCGGCCTGGCCGCGGCGGTGGAGCGGATCACGCCGTGGACGCTAGGCGTCCACGGTCGTTTGTTTCAAGAGGCTGCATCTGTGTGAAACAGGTGTTCATCCGTCGTTCACGGTGCCCGGGCCCCGGGTCATCCCTCCTCCCCTTCGTCACCGCCTCCGTCGGTGCGCAGGTGGGGTGCGCACACCGCGGCGACGACGGCGAGGGCGGCCAGCAGCGACGCCGAGGCGACGCCGCCCGCCATCACCCCGATGGCCACGAGCACGGCGCCGGCGCCCGCCACGAGGAGGGCCACCAGGGCCATCGGCGACATGCGCGGCGCGGTGCCCAGGAGCAGCACCAGGCCGGCGCCGCCCACCACGAGGGCGCCGGGCAGGTCCCACGTGCCCAGCGACAGCAGGCCGTGGGGGAGCTCGACCACGTGCTGGGTGGTCCACAGCGGCTGCGCGCGCGAGGCCAGCACCA
Organism: Quadrisphaera sp. RL12-1S; assembly: GCF_014270065.1. Taxonomy (NCBI): domain Bacteria; kingdom Bacillati; phylum Actinomycetota; class Actinomycetes; order Kineosporiales; family Kineosporiaceae; genus Quadrisphaera; species Quadrisphaera oryzae. Next base: position 61,381 of record NZ_JACNME010000011.1, read on the forward strand.
CGCCGGTCACGCCGGCCGCCAGGGCCAGCAGGCCCCAGCCGCGGCCGAGGCGCGCCGCCAGGGCCGGGTCGCCGCTGCGGCGCACCACGTCGAGGGCGCCCCAGCTGCCCGCGCCTCCGACCACGAGGACGCCGTGGACGACGGCGAGCAGCACCACGGCCCACGCTCCGGCCTCGGCCTGCGCCGAGTCGCCCACGCCGAGCTGGACGGCTCCGGCCACCGCGAGCGCGGCGCCGACGGCCGCCGCGGGCCGGACGAGCAGGCCCGTGAGCAGGGTGACGACGAGCGCCACCTCGAGGGCGGGCAGCAGCCAGCCGGCGGCGGCCTCCAGGCCGAGGCCGCCGGCGGTCCAGGTCTGGGCCCCCAGGCGCGGCAGCACGAGGTCCTGCAGCCACAGCAGGCCGAGCGCCACGCGCAGCAGCGCGAGCGCGAGGCCCTCGCCGCGGCTCCCCATGCCTCACATGGTGGAGCCCGCACCCCTCACGGGCGGTGCAGCCACGCCGCCGACCAGGGGGCGAGCCAGACGTTCCCGTCATCTCCGACGTGCGCGGCGCGTCCGATGAGGGCGTCGCGGGCCCCGTCGAGGCCCAGCTCGGCCAGGCGCCACCCCGGGTAGTGCCGCCAGCCGTCGGTGGTGTTGTACAGGCACAGCAGGTCGCCCACGGGGTGGCGGCGCAGCACGGGCAGCACGCCCGGGTCGTGCAGCTCCAGCACCTGCGAGGGCACCGAGGCGTGCAGGTGCGGCAGCGAGGCGCGCACCTGCGCCAGGTGGCGCACCCCGGCGAAGAGCCGCCCGGGCACGGTCGCCTCGTCGTGGCGGGCGGCCAGGGCGCCCTCGTCCATCCACGGGCGGTGCGCCCAGCGGTTGTCGGCCTCGTGACCGGGCTCGGACGCCCACGCGTCGTCTCCCCGCAGGCCCAGCTCGTCACCCATCCAGAGGACGGGGATGCCTCCCCAGCCCATGACCAGCGCGTGGCCGAGGAGCACCTTCGCGATCCCCGCCTCGACACCGGCGCGGTCACCGGCGACCTGCGCGTCCACGAGTCCGGTCAGGGCCGCCGTGGAGCCGGAGATGCGGCGGTCGCGGGTGACGGGGTTCTCCTGGAAGACCAGCCCCCGCGCCGTCGACCCGGGGAAGGAGCCGCTGAACCAGTCGGACAGGAACGCCCGGTGGTCGAACCCGTTCAGGCCCACCGCGGCCGCGTCCTCGTCGCTGACGGCCCAGCCGATGTCGTCGTGGCAGCGCACGTAGGTGATCCACGCCGAGCTGGTGGGCGCGGGGGGCAGCGAGCGCAGCGCGTGCGCGGCCAGGCGGGCGTCCTGCGAGGCGATCATCGACCAGAACTGGACCATGAGCGTGTTGTGGTAGGCCAGGTCGGAGACCCGGCCGTGGTGCTCGCCCTGCCCCAGGTAGGCGACCAGCTGCTGCGGCGAGACGATCGCCTCGGCCTTGAGGAGCACGCCGGGGCACACGACGCGGGTCAGGGCGCGCAGCACCTGGGTGAGGCTGTGGACCTCGGGCTGGTTCTGGCAGTCGGTGCCCAGGCGCTTCCAGATGAAGGCGATGGCGTCCAGCCGGAGCACCTCGACACCGAGGTTGGCCAGGAAGAGCACGATCTCGGCGTACTCGACCAGCACGTCGGGGTTGGACCAGTCGACGTCCCACTGGAAGCTGTTGAAGGTGGTCCAGACCCACCCCTGGAGCTCCTCGTCCCAGGTGAAGTTGCCGGGCGCGAAGTCGGGGAAGACCTCCGGCAGCGTGCGCTCGTAGGCGTCGGGGACGGCGCGGTCGGGGTGGACGTGGAAGTAGGCGCGGTACCGGGGGTCGCCCTCGCGGGCCTTGCGGGCCCACTCGTGCTCGCGCGCCACGTGGTTGAGCACGAGGTCCAGCACGAGGGACGTCCCCTGGGCCCGCAGCGCGCGGGCCAGGTCGCGCAGGTCCTCGACGTCGCCGAGGTCGGGGCGCACCGCCCGGTAGTCGGCCACCGCGTAGCCGCCGTCGCTGTCACCCTCGCGGGGCTGCAGGACCGGCATGAGGTGGAGGTAGGTGACGCCCAGCTCGCGCAGGTGCTCCAGGCGCCCCCGGACCCCGCGCAGGTCCCGGGCGTACCGCTCGGTGTACGCGGCGTACCCGAGCATGGACGGCTCCTGGAACCAGTCAGGTCGCAGGGTGCGGGCCAGGTCGAGGCGGTGCAGCTCCGGCTCGCGCTCGGCGTAGGCGGAGGCGGCGGCGCGCAGCAGGCGCCGCTCCGACGCGGCGGCGACCTCGGGTGCGTGGACGGCCGTCAGACCGGCCCGCAGGTCAGGCCACCAGCGCTCCACGCGCAGGGAGAAGAGCTGGCGCCGCTCCTCGGACAGCCCGGCGAGCACGTCACCGGCGACCTCGCCCAGGAGCACCTGGAGCTCGCCGGCCCCGTCCCTGGAGCCGCCCACCTGCACCACGTCCACCAACGCCTCCCGCTCGGCTGCGCCGGCCGCTGCGGCGCGGCCGACACGCTATCCATCGGCGCACCCGCGGCCCAGGTGGTGGGGAACCACCCGGGGGACCCCGAGCACGACCGCAGCCCCACCCGTTCGGGTGGGGCTGCGGTGGGCAGGGGACGCGCTCGGCTCGACGACCCCTCCAGGGCTGCGGCGCGGGGCGGTGCCCCGCGAGCCGTCAGGCGCGGCTGTGGCTGCGGCCGCGGGTGGCCTGGTAGATGGCCAGCACGATGATCGAGCCGATGATCGAGCCGATCCAGCTGGCGGGCTGGACGAAGCCCGTCCCGCCGCGGAAGAGGAGGTAGGCGAGGAAGCCGCCGACGAAGGAGCCGACGATGCCGAGCAGGAGCGTGCCGCCGACGCCCAGGCCGGAGCGGCCGGGCACGACCAGGCGCGCGATGTAGCCGGCGATGATGCCGATGATGATGAGGCCGATGATGGTTCCGAGCATGGCGTCCGCCCTGGTGGAGAGTCGTTTTCTGGCGGTCTCGACGGTAGGCCCGCAGGCCGGTCCCGGCATCTCGAGATCGGGCCGGCGCCAGGTCGCCGGAGCCTGTCGCGCTGCTCGCGCGTGAGATGATGGACGGTGATGACCGAGGCAGCACCACCCCGCGACCGCCCTGCTCAGCGCCGCACCGGACGCCAGCGGGCGGCGGTCGCCGCGATGCTCGACTCCGAGCCGAGCTTCACCTCGGCGCAGGACCTCTACGCCCGCCTGCGCGAGCAGGGCAACCCCATCGGCCTGGCCACCGTCTACCGCGCCCTGCAGGCGCTGGTGGAGGACGGCGAGGTGGACGTGCTGCGCACCGGGGAGGACGGCGAGGCGGTCTACCGCCGCTGCAGCACGGGGCACCACCACCACCTCGTCTGCCGCCGCTGCGGGCGCGCGGAGGAGGTCGAGGGCTCCGCCGTGGAGGCGTGGGCCCGCACCACGGCCGCGGCCCACGGCTTCACCGACGTCGACCACGTGGTGGAGATCTTCGGGACCTGCAGCGACTGCGCGCACGCGCAGCGCGACCAGTCCTGACAGCGGCCCGCGCGGCTCACGGGTGCAGCGCGGTGGACCCGCCGTGCGCGCGGCCACCCGTGACCCTCGGACCGCGCGCACGCTCTAGGATGAGAAGCGTTATCAGTCTTCTCCGCACCCCCTGGAGGCCCTCCGTGTCGTTCCCCCTGCGCCCGGGCGCCGCGCTCGTCGCCGGCGCCGCTCTCCTCGCCCTGACCGGGTGCGGCAGCAGCAGCACCGCGGCCGGCGCGCCGACGAGCTCCGCCGGGGGCAGCACGGCGTCGTCGGGGACCCTCCAGGTGGTGGCCTCCACGGACGTCTGGGGCGACGTGGCGAAGTCCGTCGGGGGCGACGCCGTGCAGGTGACCTCCTTCATCAGCGACCCCAGCCAGGACCCGCACTCCTACGAGGCCTCCGCGCGCAACCAGCTCGCTGTGAAGTCCGCCGCCGTGATCGTCGAGAACGGGGGCGGCTACGACGACTTCATGGAGAAGCTCGTCTCGGCCGCTGGCAGCACGGCTCCGGTCGTCAACGCCGTGGACGTCTCCGGCAAGGCCACCTCCGCCGGGGACGAGCTGAACGAGCACGTCTGGTACGACCTGCCGACCACCGCCAAGGTGGCCGAGGCCATCGCCGAGCAGCTGGGGAAGGCCGACCCGGCGCAGGCGGCGACCTTCACCGCCAACGCCAAGGCCTTCGCCGACGGACTGGCCCCGCTCGAGGCGCAGGAGGCGCAGGTGGCCTCGAAGGCGGCGGGGACGAAGGTCGGCATCACGGAGCCCGTCCCGGACTACCTGCTGGAGGCGATGGGCCTGCAGGTCGCCACGCCCCCGGCGTTCTCCGAGGCCGTGGAGGAGGGCACCGACGTCTCCCCCGCCGTGCTGGCCCAGACCGAGGCCCAGTACACCGACAAGGAGGTGAGGGCGCTGGTCTACAACGAGCAGACCACCGGCGCCGAGACCGACGCGGTGAAGGCCGCGGCCACCGCCGCGGGCATCCCGGTCGTCCCCGTCACCGAGACGCTGCCCGACGGTGACACCTACACCGCGTGGATGAGCGCCAACATCTCCGCCATCCGCACCGCCGTCGGGCTGTGAGCACCGGTCCGGCGCCCGGCCGCGGCCCGGTCCTCTCGCTGCGGGGGGCCGGGCTGCGCTACGGGGAGCACGAGGTCTGGCGGGACCTGGACCTCGACGTCCACCCCGGGGAGCTGGTCGCCGTGCTGGGGCCCAACGGCTCGGGCAAGACGAGCCTCGTGCGCGCGGTGCTGGGCCAGCAGCCGCTCACGGACGGGAGCGTGGAGGTGCAGGGCCGTGCGCCGCGGGCGGGCTCGGCGTCCATCGGCTACGTGCCGCAGCAGCGCCTGATCGACCCCATGACGCCGCTGCGCGCGCGCGACCTGGTGCGTCAGGGCATCGACGGCCACCGGTGGGGCGTCCCGCTGCCGAGCAGGAAGGTGCGGACCCGCGTGGACGACCTCCTCGCCTCCGTCGGGGCGACCGCCTACGGCGACGTGCCCGTGGGCCTGCTGTCCGGCGGGGAGCAGCAGCGCATCCGCATCGCCCAGGCGGTCGCCACCGACCCGGCGCTCCTGCTGTGCGACGAGCCCCTGCTCTCCCTCGACCTGGCCCACCAGCGCGAGGTGGTCGGGGTGGTCGACAGCCGGCGCCGCACCGGCACGGCCGTCCTCTTCGTGACCCACGAGATCAACCCCGTCCTCGACGTCGTCGACAAGGTCCTCTACCTGGCCCCGGCCGGCCACCGGGTCGGCACGCCCGACGAGGTGCTGACCTCGGAGTCGCTGACGGAGCTGTACGGCACCCGCGTGGAGGTCCTCCGGCACGCCGGCCGCGTGCTCATCGCCGCCACGGGCGAGCACGTCAGCCGCTACGGCACCCGGCCCTCCGCCGACCACGCCCACCACCCCCACGACGAGGAGCGACCCGCATGAGCTGGGACGCCGTCATCAACTTCGACGACTACTCGCGGCTGCTGCCGCTGGTCACCAACTCGCTGTGGGCGGCGGCCGCGCTCGGGCTGGTGGGCGGGCTCGTCGGGGTGCTCGTGACCGCCCGCGACATGGCCTTCGCCGTCCACGGGATCTCCGAGCTGAGCTTCGCGGGGGCGGCGGCCGCGCTGCTGGTCGGGGTCGACGTGGTGCTGGGGTCGGTGGTCGGCTCGCTGCTCGCCGCGGTGCTCATCGGGCTCCTGGGCGTGAGGGCCCGCGACAGGAACTCGATCATCGGCGTCCTCATGCCGTTCGGGCTGGGGCTGGGCGTCCTCTTCCTGGCCCTGTACCCGGGGCGCTCGGCCAACAAGTTCGGCCTGCTCACCGGCCAGGTCGTGGCCGTGGACGACCCGCAGCTGCTCACCATGCTCGCCACGGCCGCCGTGGTGCTGGCGGTCCTGGCCGTGGTGTGGCGGCCTCTGCTGTTCGCCAGCGTCGACCCCGCCGGCGCGGCGGCGCGCGGCGTGCCCGTGCGCGCCCTGTCGCTGGTCTTCATGGTGGTGCTCGGCCTCTCGGTGGCCATGGCGGTGCAGGTGGTGGGCGCGCTGCTGGTCCTCTCGCTGCTCATCACCCCGGCAGCCGCCGCCACCCGGGTGTCGGCCTCCCCGCTGTGGGTCCCCGTCCTCTCGGTGGCCTTCGCGGTCACCTCGGCCGTCGGCGGGATCCTGCTGGCTCTGGGGGGCACGGTGCCCATCAGCCCCTTCGTCACCACGATCTCGTTCGCCATCTACGTGGTGTGCCGGGTGGTCGGCGCCCGCCGCGGCCGGCGCGGCTGGACCCGGCGCCGTCCCGCCCCCGCGCCCGCCGAGGCCGAGCAGCCGGCCGGGCTGGCCGGGTCGCCGGTCTGACGGCCTGACGGCCCGACGGCCTGTCGGCCGTCGGGCGAGGGGGCAGGCTGGGCCCCGTGCTGGAGGTCCGCGGAGGTCTCGTGCGGCGGCTGCGGGCCGCCGGGTGCGTCTTCGCCGAGGAGGAGGCCGACCTCCTGCTCGCGCAGGCCAGCTCGGCCGGTGGCCTCGAGGCGCTGGTGCGTCGCCGCGAGGGCGGTGAGCCGCTGGAGCTGGTCCTGGGGTGGGCGGCCTTCGCGGGCCTGCGCGTGGGCACCGCCGCGGGGGTCTTCGTGCCGCGTCGGCGCAGCGAGCTGCTCGTGCGCGAGGGCCTCGGGGCCCTCGCCGGCGCGCACGCCGCCGTCGTCGTCGACCTGTGCTGCGGGACGGGCGCGGTGGGGCTGGCGGTGGCGGTCGCCGCCGCGCGCGCAGGGGTGGCCGTGCGGCTGCACGCCGCCGACGTCGACCCGCTGGCCACGGCCTGCGCCGCCCAGAACCTGCGGGACGTCCCCGGAGCGCAGGTGCACACCGGGGACCTCTTCGCGGCGCTGCCCGGCGCGCTGCGCGGTCGGGTGGACCTGCTGCTGGTCAACGCGCCCTACGTGCCCACCGGGCGGGTGGCCCTCATGCCGCCGGAGGCCCGCGACCACGAGCCCCTGACCGCCCTGGACGGCGGGGCGGACGGCCTGGACGTGCACCGCCGGGTGGCGGCCGGTGCGGGGACCTGGCTCGCGCCCGGCGGGGCGCTGGTGCTGGAGACGAGCGAGCCGCAGGCCGCGGGGACGCTGGCCGCCTGCCGCGCCGGCGGGCTGAGCGCGACGGCCGTCCACGACGACGACCTGGAGGCGTCGTGCGTGCTCGCCAGGGCCTAGCCTGGCGAGCACCGTGACAGAGCTGCTCCTCCTGCTCACCGCCGCCGCGCTGGTCGTGGCCTGCGGGCTGTTCGTGGCCGCCGAGTTCTCGCTGCTCACGGTGGACCGGGCCACGGTCGAGCGGGACGCCGAGGGCGGAGACCGCCGCGCGGCGGGCACGCTGAGCGCGCTGCGCAGCCTGTCCACGCAGCTGTCGGGCGCCCAGGTGGGCATCACCATCACCAACCTCGCCATCGGCTACCTCGCCGAGCCGGCCGTCGGGCGGCTGGTGGCGCCGTGGCTCGAGGGCGCCGGCATCACCGGGGGCGCCGCGACCGCGACGTCGCTGGCGCTGGCCCTGGCGGTCTCGACGCTCGGCACCATGGTCTTCGGCGAGCTGGTGCCGAAGAACCTCGCCATCTCCCTGCCCTACGCCACCGCCTACGCGGTCCAGGGCTTCAGCCGGGGCTTCGCCCGGGGCATGGCCTGGCCCATCCGCGCCCTCAACGGGCTGGCCGACGCGGTGCTGCGGGGCGTCTTCCGCACCGAGCCGGCCGAGGAGCTGGCGTCCGCGCGCTCCGCCGACGAGCTGCTGTCCCTGGTCCGCCGCTCGGCGGAGCAGGGGACGCTGGAGGAGGAGACCGCGGCCCTCGTGCAGCGCACCCTGGCGTTCTCCGACCGCCGTGCCGTGGACGTCATGACCCCGCGGATCAGGGTCCGCACGCTCTCCGGAGACGACGACCTCACCGAGCTGGTGGCCGCCGTCCACGACTCCGGCCGCTCCCGCTTCCCCGTGACCGGCACCGACCAGGACGACGTGCTGGGCGTGGTGCACGCGCGCCAGGCCCTGCTGGTGCCACCGGAGGAGGCCGGGTCGGTCCTCCTGCGCGACGTGGCGGTGGAGCCCGCGCTGGTGCCGGAGACCCTCGAGCTGGACGAGCTGCTCGACCAGCTCAAGGACTCGCCGCTGCAGCTGGCGGTGGTGGTGGACGAGTACGGGGGCTTCGCGGGCGTGGTCACCTTCGAGGACCTCGTGGAGGAGATCGTCGGCGAGGTGGTCGACGAGCACGACGTGGTGACCTCCGCGGTGCGGGAGGACGGCGAGGGCGGCTGGCTGGTGTCCGGGCTGCTGCGCCCCGACGAGGTAGCGGCCGGCACCGGCGTGCACCTGCCCGAGCACCCCGACTACGAGACGGTGGCAGGCCTGGTGCTGCGCGAGCTGGGGCGCCTGCCCGAGGTCGGTGCGGTGACCCGCGTGCCCGTCACCACCGACGACGTCGACGACGACGGGCTCCCCGTCGAGCGCTGGTGCGAGCTGCGCGTGGAGGCCCGTGACGGCCTGCGCCTGGAGGGCGTGCACCTGCGCCTGCTCGAGCCGGGCGCGGTGCCCCCCGGCGGCGCGGAGGACCAGCGGTGAGCGACGGGCTGGCCATCGTCCTGGCGCTGGTGCTGCTGGGCCTCAACGCCTTCTTCGTGGGCGCGGAGTTCGCGGTGATCTCCGCGCGGCGCTCCTCGGTCGAGCTGCTGGCCGCGGGCGGCAGCCGCGCGGCGCGCACCACCCTCAAGGCCATGGAGGACGTCACCTCCATGCTCTCCTGCGCCCAGCTGGGCATCACCCTGTGCTCCCTCGGCCTCGGCGCCGTGGGCGAGCCCGCCGTGGCCCACCAGCTGGAGCCGCTCTTCGCCGCCGTCGGCCTGCCGGAGGCGCTGGTGCACCCGGTGGCCTTCGCGATCGCGCTCGCCCTGGTGGTGACGGCGCACGTGGTGCTCGGCGAGGTGGTGCCCAAGAACCTCGCGCTGGCGGGCCCGGACCGCGCGGCGCTCGTGCTGGCGCCGCCGCTGCGGGCGCTGGCGATGGTGCTGCGCCCGGTGATCGCGGTCTCCAACGCCATCGCGAACCTCGCGCTGCGCCTGGTCAAGGTGGAGCCGAAGGGTGAGGTGACCAGCGCGTACACCCGTGAGGAGGTGGCCGGCCTGGTGGCCGAGGCCCGCTCGGAGGGCCTCCTGGAGGAGGACGTCGAGGAGCTGACCACCGCGGCGCTCGGCTTCGCCGACCGGACGGCCGCGGCGGTGCTGCTGCCGCTCGGCTCGCTGGCCACGCTGCCGCGCGGGGCCACCGTGGCGGCCGTGCAGGACGCCGCGGCCCGCACCGGCTTCTCCCGCTTCCCGATCGACGACGGCGCGGGCGGCCTGTCCGGCTACGTGCACGTCAAGGACGTGCTCACGCTCGACCTGCGGGCCCGGGCGGCCCAGGTGCCCTCCCGCTACGTGCGCGACCTGGCGACCGTCTCCGACGACGACGCGCTGCGCCCGGTGCTCCGGCGCATGCAGGAGACCGGCGCGCACCTGGCGCGCGTGGAGGACGCCCACGGGCAGCTGCTGGGGGTGGCGACGCTCGAGGACGTGCTCGAGGAGCTGGTGGGCGAGGTGCGGGCGGGTGCCGCGGCGTCCGCCGCTCCCGTCCCGCGCGCCACGCGCTGACGGCGCGTCGTGGTCATCGCCCCGGCGTGTCGCACGGGCGGGGCCCACCGCGTGAGGGAGCGTGGACGCGTGCTGCTCGCCCTCGGACTCCTGCCCTTCGTCGCGGCGCTCGTGTTCCTGCTCGACCTCATCGAGCGCCGGCTGCTCGTGGAGGCCCGCCCCCGCCGGCGGTGAGCCGGTGCGGGCCGCCGCCGCGTCGCCCGGGGAAGGCCGCCGTCACCAGCCGGTGTCGCGTCCCTGGGACACCGCCTCCACCACCTCGCCGGCCAGCTCGGCCAGCTTGCGGTTGGAGTCCTGGGAGCGCCGGGACAGCAGCGCGAAGGCCTGCTCGGGGGTGACCCTCCGCTGCACCGCGACGACGCCCTTGGCCTGCTCGATCACCGCTCGCGAGGCCATGGCCCGCTGCAGCTGCTCCGCGAGCTCGCGGGTGCTCTCCACCGCGAGGGCGTTGGTGAGGGCGATCGCGGCGTGCCCGGCGAAGACCGTGGCCACCTCGCGGGACTCCTCGCTCAGGACGCCCTCGCCGCCGGTGTCGTAGAGGTTCAGCGCCCCCACCGTGCGGCCTGGGACGGCCAGGCCCACGGACAGCGTGGCGCGCACCCCGGCGCGGGCCGCCACCTCGGAGAACCCGGGGTAGGCCTGGTCGCCGAGGGAGGTGTTGCGGATGGCGATGGTCTGGCCGGACATCGCGGCGTCCATGCACGGGCCGAAACCGAGCTCGTACTGGCGCTCGTCCAGCTGCACGGCCAGGCTGCCGGTGAACGCCACGGACGTCGCGCGACGCCCCTGCACCAGCGTCACCGAGGCCTCGTCGACGCCCGGCACCGAGTCGCGGGCGAGCTCGGCGACGCGCTGGAGCACGGCGTTCAGCGGCGTCCTGTCGAGGAGGATCCTTCCCAGCTCGGCGTAGGCGACGTCGACCGACATGCAGGCTCCCCGTGGTGCTCGGCGCCCCCCGCTGGTCTCGACGGGCGGTCGCCCAATCTAGTCGGGCAGCCCCGCGGTGGCGCGAGCGGACGGCACGCGACGAGGCGACCCCCGGTGGAGCGCCTCACGCACTCCACCGGGGGTCGCCGGTCATCGGGGACGGGTGGCTGTCAGGAGCCCACGACCGGGGGCTGCTCGCCCTCGGCCGGCGCCGACGGAGCCGCCGGGGCCGTGGGCGCCTGGCCCTGCTGCTGGCCCTGCTGCTGGCCCTGCGGGGCGGCCGGGGCAGCCGGGGCAGCGCCCTTGCCGTCGGCCTTCGCGCCACCCTGCTCCTGGGCCGGGGCCGGCGGAGCCGCCGGACCGCCCTGGGCGGGGCCGCCCTGGGGCGGGGTCGGGGCCGTGGAGACCGAGGTCGCGTCCAGCGTGGTGCCGTCGCCGGCCACGGAGCCCTCCGCGACGACGTGGGCGCCCACCACGAGGACGGTGGAGCGGTCGGACGTCGCCGGCTGGGCGGGGGCGGCGGGCTGGGAGCCCTTCTGGTCACCCGAGGCCACCGGCGCGGAGGAGGCGGACGGCGCGGAGGAGGCGGACGGCGCAGAGGAGGCCGACGGCGCCGCGGGAGCGGCCGGCGCCGAGGGCTGGGAGCCCTCCTGGCCCGAGGGGGCCGCCGGGGGCGCCGGCGGCGTGGGCGCCGTGCTGTAGGTGGTGCTGCTGCCGGTGCTCACCGTCCGGGTGAAGCCGTCCTGGTCGACCAGGGTGAAGCCCGAGTCGGTGACCTCCTTGACGGTGCCGTCGAGGTGCGGCGCGTGCTGGCCCGCCGCGGGACCGGCAGCCGGGCCACCAGCGGCGGGGCCGCCGGCGGGACCGCCAGCGGGCGCCTGGCCCTGGGCGGAGGCGTCACCGGAGGGAGCGGCGGGCGCGCTGGCCGAGGTGGAGGCCGACGGCGAGGTCGGCATCCCGTCGGCGAGGGCGAGACCCGCGCCGCCGACGGTCAGTCCGCCGGCCAGGGCGATGGCGAGGACCGTGCGACGGCCGCGGCGCGAGCGCCCGCCCTGGGCGGAGCTGGCGTCGGTGGGGATCCAGGTGGGCTGCGTGGGCTGGTTCACGATGTCCTCCAGAGGAGTCGTGGCCCGCCGGTTCAGCGGGACCTGACGACAACGCTGGGCGGCGGGTCTGAAGCCGACCTGAAGCGGAGGGGGCACCGCGCCGTCTTCAGCAGCCCCTCAGGCTGGGCCGACCAGAATGGTCGTGTGCCCGCTCCCGCTGCTCGTGCCCTGGTCGTGGAGGACGACGCCTCCGTCCGCGACGCCCTCGTCGACGCCCTTCGCAGCGACGGCTTCGTGGTGGAGGCCCTCGCCGACGGCGAGGGCTTCGAGAGCGCCGTCGACGCCTTCCGGCCCGACGTCGCCCTGCTGGACGTCATGCTGCCGGGCCCGCGCGACGGGTTCGCGCTGGCGCGCGCGCTGCGCGAGCGCAGCGACGCTGGCCTGCTCTTCCTCACCGCGCGCGACGCCGTGGACGACAGGCTGCGCGGGTTCTCCACCGGCGCCGACGACTACGTGGTCAAGCCGTACGTGACGGCGGAGCTGCTGGCCCGCGTGCGCGCCCTGCTGCAGCGCCTCGGACGGGTCCCGTCCACGGTGCAGGTGGGGGACCTCGTGCTGGACGAGGCCTCGGCGGTGGCCACCCGCGGCGGGCAGGTGCTGGACCTCACGGGCACCGAGCACCGCCTGCTGGCCTACCTCGTGGCCGGCCGGGGCCGCACGCTGAGCAAGACCCAGATCCTGACCCAGGTGTGGGGGTACGAGGACTACGACCCGAACCTCGTCGAGGTGCACGTCAGCGCCCTGCGCCGGAAGACCGAGGCCCACGGTCCGCGTCTGATCCACACCGTGCGCGGCCTCGGCTACGTGCTGCGGCCCTGATGCGCGCCCTGCAGCCCCTCGCCCGCCGCGAGCGCCTCAGCACCGGACCTGCCTCCCTGGCCGGCCGGGTCCGCTGGTCGGTGCTCGTGCTGCTGGCGCTGCTGCTGGTGGCGCTGTTCGTCGTCGTCGACGTCCTGCTGGTGGTGCGGCTGCGCTCCGACCTGCAGACGCGCCTGACCGACCGCGCCGCGCTGGCCCAGCAGCTGGACGGCTCGCTGTCCTCGCAGCAGCTGCTGGACAAGCTGCAGGGCGACGGGGTGCTGGGCGAGCTGTGCACCCAGGACCAGGGGTGCGTCAGCACGCCCGTGGCCCCGGCTCCCCCGGGCAGCTCGGGGACCGGTGGAGGCGACGAGGGGCCCGGGACGTCGCGAGGCCCCGCGGGCGGGCCGCCGGCCGGGCCGGGCGCCGCCGCCCAGGTGCAGCGCGAGGGCAGCAAGCTGTTCCTGGTCACCCAGCTGGCCAGCGGCGCCCAGCTGACGCTGTCCGTGGACGACTCCTACGTGGGCGAGGCGCTGACCGGTCTCGTCGTCCTGGAGGTGCTCGGCGGGGCGGCGGGCCTGGTGGTGGCGTGGTTCGCGCTGGGCCGGGTGGTCGGCGTGGCGCTGCGGCCGCTGGACGAGATGACGTCCGTGGCGCGCAGCATCGCTGCCGGTGACCGGGGGCGGCGCCTGGGGTCCGGGCGCTCGGACACCGAGCTGGGGCGCACCGCGCTGGCGTTCGACGCGATGATCGACGAGCTGGAGTCGGCCGTGGCCACCGCGGAGCGGTCCCAGCAGCAGATGCGCGCGTTCCTGTCCGACGCCTCCCACGAGCTGCGCACCCCGCTGGCCGGCTTCCAGGCCAGCGCGGAGAACCTCCTGCGCGACGACCCGGGCCGCGAGGACCGCGAGCGGGCGCTCGCGGCGATGGTGCGGGAGAGCACGCGGGCGTCGCGGCTGGTGGGAGACCTGCTCACCGCGGCCCGGCTGGAGGAGGGCGTCGAGCTGCAGCGCGCCGAGGTCGACGTCGTCGAGCTGGCGCGCCAGGAGGTGGAGCGACAGCGGCTCCTCGGCACCGGGACGACCTGGGGCGTGGAGGCGGCGGGGCCGCTGGTGGTGAGCTGCGACGCGGTGCGGGTGGGCCAGGTGCTCACCAACCTGCTCGACAACGCGCGCCGCGCCGTCGCCGGTGCGGGCTCGGTGGTGGTGTCGGTGGCCGCGCGGGAGGGCGAGGCCGTCCTCGAGGTGCGCGACACCGGTCCGGGCATCCCCGCCGACCAGCGCGAGCGGGTCTTCGAGCGGCTGGTGCGCCTGGACGCGGGCCGCGACCGGCGCTCCGGCGGTGCGGGGCTGGGCCTGGCGATCGCCCGCGCCATCGCCCGCGCTCACGGCGGGAACCTCGTGGCCGCCGACCCCGGCCGCAGCGCCGACGGGAAGGGACCGGGCGCCGTCCTGCGGCTGACACTCCCCCTCACCTCCGTGTGACCACGGGGGACGTCCGCAGCCGCTGCGCACGTCCCCCGTGGTCGCGGGCCGAGAGCTGGCGGGTCAGGCGGTGGGCGGGTTCCCGAGGTCGCGGACCGGCAGGCGCTCCCCGCCGCGGCGCATCGACTCGTGCGCGACCACGCCGGGCAGGGTGTACCGCGCTGCGACCCAGGCGTTGACCGGCGGCAGCGTGCGGGTGTTCACCGCGGTGACGAAGTCGTCGACGAGGAGCTGGTGGCTGCCCTCGTGGCCGTTCGGCGCCCCGGCGAACTCCTGCGGCAGGCGCGCGACGTCGTGGACGGGCGCGTGCCCCGACACGAACGCCGCCCGCAGCTCGGGCGCCACGTGGGCGAGCGAGGGGTCGTCCTCGGAGACCGAGGCCTCGGAGTCGAGGTCGGCGGAGACGTCCTGCACGCCCTGCTTGTCCTGGAACAGCGACACCGTGGCCAGCTGCTCGAAGCTGGCGTCCGTGCCGAAGAACCGGAACCGCGACTCGCGCAGGTGCGAGGGGTAGCCCACGCGGCGCATCTCGTTGGTGCGCACCACGCCGCCGTCGGACAGCTCGAACAGCGCGGTGGCGTTGGAGACGTCGTTGTCGAACATCGACACGTCCCTGTCGAAGACGCCGTCGCCGCGGGTGTCGGCCACACCGAGGCAGCTCACCGACACCACGTGCGCGGCGTCGGTGTCGAGCGCACCGAGCACGCCGCCGAGGGCGTGGGTGGGGTAGAGCATGGGCGGGTAGGAGGCGGTGGCCTTCCAGCCCTCGCCGCCGGAGTAGCGGTAGGCGTCGTAGAAGCCCAGGTCCATGTCGTGGACGTAGTCGCCCTCGGCGTAGAACACCCGGCCGAAGGTCCCCTTCTCCACGTGGGAGCGGGCGTAGACGGTGGCCGGGTTGTAGTGGCTGGTCTCACCCATCATGTAGGTGAGGCCTGTCTCGGCCACGGCGTCGACGATGGCGGCGATCTCGTCCTCGGTGATGGCCATGGGGACGGCGGAGTAGACGTGCTTGCCGGCGCGCAGCGCCTGCACGACCAGCGGGCCGTGGGTCCAGCGCTGGGTGAAGATCGCGACGGCGTCGACGTCGGAGGCGAGCGCGTCCTCGAAGGAGGCGAAGGTGCCGGCGAGGCCCTGCTCGGCCACCAGCGCCTCCGCCCGCTCGGGCAGCACGTCGGTGACGTGGACGTCGGAGACGCCGGGGTGGCGCCGGAAGAGCTCGGTGAAGGAGCCGGCGAACTGGCCGGCGCCGATGACGGCGATCGAGAACACGGGGGGTGGACCTCCGGGTCGTGGGGCCCCCGGTCGGGGCCTGCGGGTTCTGGGCGCTCACCGCGGCGAGCGGGGAGGGGCTACTGGAAGACGGCCTCGACGCGTCCGTTGACGGCGGTCAGCGAGGAGGCGGGGGCCTGCCCGCCGACCACCTGGTCCATCGCCGTCCCCATGATCGACTGGACCTCGGAGGCCTGGAGGATCTCCGGGTAGGGGAACGTCTCGCCGTCGGCGATGGGGTCGGTGAACGCGGTGACGTCGAGGCCGGTCTTGGAGAGGGTCTCGACGGCGGCGGGCGTCGTGGAGGCGATGGCGGGGAAGACGATCCCGCCGCGGGCGACGACGTCCTGGCAGGCGGGGCTGGCCAGGTAGCGCACCCACTTCCACGCCGCGCCCTTGTTCTGGGACGTGGTGGAGATGGAGTCGCCCAGGGAGTTGGTCATCGTCTTGCGGCCCTCGGGGCCCACGGGGGTCTTGGCCACGGCGAGCTCGACGCCCTTGAGCTTGGAGTAGTTGGCGATGTTCCAGGAGCCGTTGGTGATGAGGGCGTACTTGCCGGCCTGCAGCTGCTGGTCCAGCGAGCCGCCCTGGGTGAGGGACAGCGGCGGCATGTAGCCCTTGTCGACGAGCCCGGTCCACCACGCGATGGCCTGCTGGAAGCGGGGGTCGTCGTAGTGGAAGGTCGTCCCCCACGCCTCGTCGATCGGAGACCACCCGGTGGTCTGGGTGAACCACGACCACTGCGTCTGCCCGAACGCCTCGCCGGAGTTCTCCAGGCCGAGGCCGTAGGTGGCGATCTTCGACCTGTCGAAGCCGGGCTCGTCGCCGCGCACGCCGTTGGTGTCGACGGTGAGGTGGGCGACGGCCTTCTCGAAGGTGCCGCCGTCGGTGGGGTTCCACGTCAGGGCGTTCATCTGCTCCGCCGTCAGGCCCGCCTTCGCGGCCATGTCGGCGTTGTAGAACATCCCGACGGTGTCGAAGTCCTTCGGGAGGCCGTACCGCTTGCCGTCCGGGCCGACCCAGAGCTCGGCGCTGCCCGGCACGTACTGGCCGAGGTCCAGGCCGGAGGAGGCCACCTGGGAGTCCAGGGGCTCGATGAGGCCGCGCGCGGCGAACTCCCCGAAGCGCGAGGTGTGGTCGACGAAGACGTCCGGCGCCGACCCGGCGACGAAGCCGGTGAAGAGCTTGTTCCAGTAGTCGTCCCACCCGAACTGCTCGATCTGCACGTCGACGTCGGGGTTGGCGGCGTGGAAGTCGGTGGCGCACTGCTGGTAGGCGGGCAGCTGGGCGGAGTCCCACATCCAGTAGGTGATGGTGCCGCTCTCCCCGTCCCCTCCCTGGTCCACGCCGTAGGAGGCGCAGCCGCTCACGGTCAGCGCGAGCGCGGCGGTGGCGGCGGCCAGCCCGGCCCGGAGGCGGCTCGGACGGCGGCGGGAACGGCGGGGGCTGGGTGCGGAGGTGCTCATGTCGGGTGCCTCACTTGATCCCGGAGAAGCCGATGGAGTCGACGATGCGCCGGCTGAAGACGGCGAAGAGGACGACGACGGGCAGCGCCGCCAGCAGCGTGGCGGCCATGAGGCCGGCCCAGTCAGGCGTGCCCTGCGGGGTCTGCGACCTGAAGACGCCCAGGCCCACGGTCAGCACGCGGACGCTGCGGTCGCTGGCCACCAGCAGCGGCCAGAAGTACTCGTTCCAGGCCTGGATGTACTGCAGGATCGCCAGCGTGATGAGGGGCCCGGACGCCATGGGGGCGATGACCCGGAAGAAGCGGCGCACGGTGCCGGCGCCGTCGAGCACGGCGGCCTCCTCCACCTCGCGCGGGATGCCGAGGAAGAACTGCCGCAGGAAGAAGATGGCGAACGGCGTCATGAAGAAGAACGGCAGGACGATCGCCGCGTAGGTGTTGAGCAGGCCCAGGTCCCGCATGAGCAGGAAGTTGGGCAGCTGCGTGAAGATCGGCGGCACCATGAGCGCGGTGAGGAAGACGAAGAACACCGCGTCGCGCCCGGGCCAGCGCAGCCGGGCGAAGGCGTAGGCGGCCAGGGCGCCGAAGAAGACCTGGCCCGCGGTGATGAGCGTGGCCACCAGCAGCGAGTTCAGCAGGTAGAGCCAGAAGTCGATGGCCGCGCCGGAGCCGCCCTGGGCCTGCGCCTGCGCCGTCGTCGACAGGCCGAGCACGCGCTCGAAGGCCCCGAAGGTGAACCCGACCGGCAGCGGCGAGGAGGGGTTGGTGGCCAGCTCGGTCCCGTTGGACAGCGCCGTGCGCAGCATCCAGTAGAAGGGGAACAGCGTGACCAGCATGATCAGGACCAGCGTGGCCCAGGCGACGACGCGGCCGACGCCCACGCGGCGGTCGCGCGGGGCGCGCGCGGCGGTGGGTCCGCTCGCGCGGGTGGGGCCGGCGGCGGCCGGTTCGACGGGCGTGGTGACGGTCACGACGGGACTCCTCTGCTCCGGCTCGGGGTTCAGGCGAGGTCGGACTCGTTGGCGCGGGTGAGGCGCAGCTGGACGAACGCGACCGCGGCGAGGATCGCGAAGAGCACCACCGAGACCGCGGCGGCGTAGCCGAACTCCAGGCGCTGGAAGGCCAGGTCGAAGATGTAGTACTGGATCACCCGGCTCGCGTCCCCCGGCCCGCCGGAGGTGGTCACGGCCACGGTGTCGAACACCTGGAACGAGCCGGTGACGGTGATGACCAGCACCAGGGCGAGCACGGGGCGCAGCAGCGGCAGCGTGATCGACCAGAACATGCGCCACTCGCTGGCGCCGTCGACCCGACCGGCCTCGTACAGGCCCTCGGGGATGGTCATGAGGCCGGCGAACACCAGCAGGGCCGTGTAGCCCATGTGCCGCCACACGTTGACCAGGGCGATGGTCGGCACCACCCAGTCCTGCTCGCCGAAGAAGGGGATCGCGTCGAGCCCCAGGCCGGTGATCGCGGCGTTCACGATGCCGATCTGCGCGTCGAGCATCCAGTAGAAGAGCAGCGCCACGACGACGTTGGAGATGAGGAACGGCAGGACGACGACGCTGCGCACGAACACCGACCGGGTGACGCGCTGCAGCAGGACGGCGATGAGGACGGCGAGCACCGTCTGCACGACGATGTTGATGGCGACGTACTGCACCGTCACCTTCATGGCGTTCCAGAAGGTCTCGTCCGAGGCCATCCGCGCGTAGTTGTCCAGCCCGACGAACCGGGGGCGGCTGAAGAAGTCGTACTCGGTGAGGGAGAACCAGAGCCCGCGCAGGGTGGGCCAGAAGTAGAAGACGACGAAGCCCAGCAGGGCGGGGGCGATGAAGCCGACCGCCGCCAGGCCCTCCCGTGAGCTCCGCGGGGCGCGAGCGGGGGCCGGCGCGGTGCGCGGGGGCGAGGTGGTGCCTGCGGTCACGGGGCTCTCCACGGCGGTGTGGTGGGGCGGGCGGGCCCGCTCGGGTGGTGACTTGTTTCTACGGTGAAAGCAAGTACCCCGTCAAGACCCCGTGGCGAACCGTTCGAAGACCATGGGTCAGGTTCTTCGGTTCCACCGGCGAAGTGAGTAGCCTCGGTGACGTGACCAGCACCACCGCGGGAGCCGCAGCCCCGGCGTGGGCCCCGCTGACCGGCCCCGCGCACGACGTGGCCTTGGCGGTGCTCCTGGACGGCCCGCTGCCGCGCAGCGAGATCGCGCGTCGCCTCGGCCTGTCAGCCGGCACGCTGACGCGCCTGTCCAAGCCCCTGCTGGACAGCGGGCTCCTGGTGGAGACCGGGGGCGCCCACGCCCCGTCGGGCCACCCCACCCGCCCCCTCGACGTCGACGAGGACGCCCACCGCTTCGTGGGCGTCAAGCTCACCGAGCACACCGCCCACGTCGCGGTCACGGGCCTGCGCGCCCGCGTGGTGGCCTCCGACGAGACGCTGCTGCTCTCCACGGACCCGGCCGAGGTGGTGGCGACCGTCGCGCGGCTGGTGCGGACCGCGGTGGCCGCCGCGGGCGTCGACGGCTCGGTGCGCGCCGTGGGCATCAGCGTGGGCGGGCAGGTGGGGCCGGACGGGGTGGTGCTGGACGCCCGCTTCCTGCGCTGGCACGGGGTCGCCCTCGGGGACCTCCTGGCCGAGGCGCTGGGCCTGCCCGTCGTCGTCGACAACGACCTGCTGTCCCTGTCCCGCGCCGAGCAGTGGTTCGGCGCGGCCCGCGGCTGCGACCACTTCGCCGTCATCACCGTCGGCGAGGGCGTCGGCTACGCCTACGCGGTGCACGGCCAGGTGGTCGACGCCCCCGGAGCCGGGCTGGGGACGGTGGGGCACCTGCCGCTCGACCCGAACGGGCCGCTGTGCCGCCTGGGGCACGCCGGATGCGCCGACGCGATGCTCTCCACGGCCGCCATCACCACGCGCGCCTCGCTCGCGCACGGGCGCCAGCTGCACCGCGACGAGGTCTACGACCTCGCCGAGGCCGAAGACCCGGTGGCGCGGCGCGTCGTCGACGACTCCGCCCGCGCGCTGGGGCGGCTGGTGTCGCTCGTCGGCAACCTCGTCATGCCGCAGAAGGTCATCATCTCGGGCGAGGGGGTGCGCCTGGCCGAGGTCGGGGCGCACCCGCTGGCCGAGGCCATCGCCGCCGGCAGGGCCCCTCGGGCGGCCCCGCTGCCCGTGGAGGTGCACGTCACCGGGTTCACCGAGTGGGCGCGCGGCGCCGCGGTCACCGCCATCCGCACCTTCGTGCTCGGCGAGGGGCGGTGACGACGACGGGTGCCGCCGCCCTGGAGCGGGCGGTGGCCGCTCCGGACCTCGTGCGCGCCCAGGTCGGGGTGCGCGACCGGTTCGGCCCGCCGCGCGCCGTCGGCGTGCGCGTCGACCTCACCACCGAGCCCGGTGGCCGCGCGCTGCGCGTGGACGTCACCGCCGACCGCGTCAGCCGGGTGGCGCTGCGCTGGTCCCGGCCGCTGCCCGGGGGCGTGCGGGTGCTCGGGGACGCCTGGGAGCGCTCCTACGGCGACCTGGCGTGGCAGGGCCTCGTGCCCGAGCGGCCGCTGCCGTGGACGGTGCTGCTGCACGACCCGCGCACCGGCTCCACCGAGGGGTGGGGCGTGCGGGTGCGCGGCGCCGCGCTGGCGTTCTGGACCGCCGACCCCGGCGGGCTCACCCTGTGGCTCGACCTGCGCAGCGGCGGGGCGCCCGTGGAGCTGGCCGGCAGGACGACGACGGCCGCCGTCGTCGTGTCCGCGCGCGCGGAGGGGGGCCGGCCGGACGGCGGTGGTGGCGCCTTCGCCGCGCAGCGGGCGCTGGCGCACCTGCAGTGCCCGGACCCGCTGCTGCCGACGACGCCGCTGGTGGGGGCCAACAACTGGTACTACGCGTACGGGCGGGGCTTCGGGCTGGAGGCCGTGGTCCGCGACGCGCGCACCGTCTCGGACCTCGCCGGCGACCACCCCGTGCGGCCGTTCGGCGTCATCGACGACGGCTGGTCGGTCGGCGGGGTCGCCGACGGGCGCCAGGCCTCCGGCGGCCCGTGGGACGCCGGGCGCCCGCAGACCTTCCCCGACCTCGCCGAGGCGGCCGCGGCGGTCCGCGCCCAGGGGGCCCGGCCCGGGCTCTGGTACCGCCCGCTCCTGCGCCGCGAGCGGCCCGACGGCGCGCTGGCGGGTGCGCTGGCCCAGGCGGTGGGCGCGGGGACGGGCGCTCCGGGGCAGCGGCAGGACGGCTGGGCGCTCGACCCCAGCCACGCGTCCGTGCTCGACCTGGTCCGCGAGGACGTCTCCCGCATCCGCGGCTGGGGGTTCGAGCTGCTCAAGCACGACTTCTCCACCTACGACCTGCTCGGCCGCTGGGGCCCGGCGATGGGCGCCTCCCCCGCCGCCGACGGACCGGCGCTGGCCGACCCGTCGGCGACGACGGCGGAGGCGCTGGTGGGCTTCTACCGCGCCGTCCGGGAGGCCGCCGGCGACGTCGTCGTCCTGGGGTGCAACACCGTCGGCCACCTCGCGGCGGGGCTCGAGCACGCCCAGCGCACCGGTGACGACACCTCCGGGCTCACGTGGTCCCGCACGCGACGCACCGGGGTGAACACCCTCGCGTTCCGGCTGGCGCAGCACGGCGCGCTGTTCACCGTCGACGCCGACTGCGTGCCCGCCACACCCGGCACGCCGTGGGAGCAGAACCGGCAGCTGCTCGACCTCGTGGCGCGCTCGGGCACGGCGCTGTTCGTCTCGGTGGACCCGGCCACCCGGACCGACGCCGTGGACTCCGCCCTCGCCGCCGCGCTGCGCCTGGCGCTGGACGCAGGCGTCCCGGGCGGCGTGGAGCCGCTGGACTGGTTCGACACCACCACGCCCCAGCGCTGGCGCAGCGGCACCGGCGAGCCAGCGGAGGAGCTGGACCTGCAGTGGGGCGAGGAGCTCGGCGCCGACCCCTTCGAGCACACCGAGCCCCCACCTCCGTGATCGTGGGCGGGGTCATCCGCAGGTGAGGGCGACCTGCCGCACGAGCCACCCCGCGGTGCCGTACGGCGTCCCGTCGCCGTTGCTGCCGCTGCTGATGTCGTAGGTCGTGCTGCCCTGGGCCGCGCCGCCGTCCACCGGCTCCTCGCTGCTGAGCACGACGGCGCTCTGGGAGCCGTCTCCCGCCGCGGAGCAGTCGATGCGCGCGGTGAGCATCAGCTCCTGCGCCCCACCGGGCTGCAGGACGAGCGGCAGCTGCGGCGAGGAGGTCACCGAGACGCCGCCGGACGCGCGGGCCGTGATCCGCACCGGCGCCCCGGGGGCGGCACCGTTGACCAGGTCGACGCGGAGCCGCCCGTCGGGCAGCCACGTGTAGGAGGCCTGCGGCACGCCGGGTCCGCTGTCGGGGTGGCAGGCCCAGGTGAGCTCGGCGGCCAGGCGGCGGGCCTCGTCGGCCGCGAGTGGCAGCCGCACGCGGCGGCTCTCCTGGGCCCGGTCCCCGTCCGGGGCGGGCGCCGCGTCCACCACGACCGCCGCGGGCTCGGCCTCCTCGGTGCTGGGCGCCCCGTCCGGGTCCTGCGCGGGCACGTCCTGGCAGCGCACCTCGAGCGCCGCCTGCACCGAGAGCGCGCTCCCGGGGGCGACCGTCACGGGCACGGGGGTGCCAGCGCTGCCCGCCGACAGGCGGAACCGGCCGACGTGGGGCGCCTCGAGCGCCACGAGGCGGGCGCTGACGGGCTGCCCCGAGGTGTTGACCAGCGGCACCGAGGCCGTGGCCAGCTGCAGGTCACCGCTCGACGAGATGGAACCGTCCAGGCTCACCGCCCCCGTGCGCAGCGCCGTGTCGAGCCGCAGCTCCCGCTCGGCCTGCGACGCGCGGGCGTCCGCGTGCAGCGTGCCGAGCAGAGCACCGACCAGGGCGACCACCCCGAGGAGTCCGACCGCGAGCAGGCGACGGCGCGGCCCGCCTCCCGCCGGGTGGCCCTCGTCGTCGTCCTCGTCCTGGTCCGGGGCTCCCGGAGAGCCCCCGTCGAGGGCGTGCTCGTCGAGGTCGTGGACGTCGTCCTCGCCGGTGTGCTGCCCCGGCGCCCGCGACCGGCCGCTGATCACGTCCGGACCCTAGCCGCGCCGGCCGCCGCCGGTGGCGCGTCGCCTCAGGGCGCGGGGCGGGCGACGACGAGGAGCGTCAGGTCGTCGACGGGTCCGCCCGCGACGTGGTCCGTGACAGCGGCGGTCACAGCGGCCACGGTGCGGTGCGCGGCGTCGGGAGCGAGCCGGTCCTGTTCGCCCAGGCCGGCCAGGAGCTCCAGCAGGCCCTGCTCGTCGAGCTGCCGGCCGCGGGGGTCGGTGGCCTCGGTGACGCCGTCGGTGTAGAGGACGAGCTGGTCTCCTGGCCCCAGCTCCACCTCGACCTGGGCCACCTCCACCTCGGCGAAGGGGCCGAGCAGCGTGCCGGGGCTGCCGACCAGGCGGGGGGCCCCGCGGGCCGGCAGGAGCACCGGCTGCGGATGACCCGCCAGCGCCAGGGTGACGACGGCCCGAGCTGCGTCCGAGGCGGCCCGCTCCTCCACGGGCAGGGCGACGGCGGCCACGGTCGCGAACCGGTCGTCGAGGGCCTCGTGCACCGCACCGCCGACCGCCGTGAGCAGGTCCGCCGGCTCGCCGTGGGTGGTCGCGGCGCCCCGCAGCGCCCAGCGCAGGGCGCTCGTGCTGGCGGCCGCGCGGGGCCCCCGCCCCGAGACGTCACCGATGACCACGTACCAGGACCCGCCGGCGCCGGCAGGGCCGGCGAAGACGTCGAAGAAGTCACCGCTGACCGCGCCCCGGCGGCCGTCGGTGCTGGTGGCGGGCTGGTAGCCGGTGGCCACGCTCCAGCCGTGGAGGTCCGGGAGGGAGGAGGGGACGAGGCTGGCCTGCACGGCGCGGGCGGTCTGGTCGAGCTCGTCGGCGAGGGCGGCCCGGGCGCGCCGCACCGCGGCGTAGGGGGTCATGTCGCGCTGGACCGCGACGTAGTGCACCGGGGCCCCGTCGGCGCCGAGCACGGGCGAGAGCGCCAGCTCGTTGACGAACAGCTGGCCGTCGGCGCGCCGGTTCACCAGGACCACCTCGCCGGCCTCCCCCGCGGCGAGCAGGTCGCGGATGCGCTGGACGGCGGCCGCGACCTCCGCGGAGGTGGTGCCCAGCGCGTCGAGCTCAGCGTCCGCGGCGGGCTCGAGCAGGCCGTCGTGCAGGAACCGGCAGTTGCGCCCCAGCACGGACTCCTCGGAGTAGCCGGTGGTGCGGGTGAAGGCGGGGTTGACGTAGACGATCGGAGAGTCCGGCGCCCGGACGTCGGCCACGCAGACGGACTGGTCCACGGCGTCCAGCACCGACCACGCCGCGGCCGGTGCCCGGCCGGGCACCGCGCTGCGCGCGGCGGTGCGGTGGGCCGGCGGGGTGGAGTCGGTGAGGTCGCGCAGCTGGGCCAGCGCCGCCAGCGGCAGGCGCACCAGCTCCTTGCGCACCTCGTCGGGCAGCCCGGTGAAGGGGGGGACGGCGGGGCCGGCGTCGACGCGCTCCAGGACGGCCTCCACCGCGGGGGCGCTGACGCTCCAGCGCTGGGCCCAGGCGCGCAGCCCAGGGCGGTCGGTCGGCACCGGGTCAGGCTAGTGGGGGCTCCCACCAGCGGCGACGTGGAGACGGTGCCGGCCGACCGCCCGCGGGCTCAGGCGAGCAGCGCGGCGGCGTCTCCCAGCGGGAGGCCGTGGGCGGCGGCGACCGGGGCGCTGAGGAGCTGCCCGTCGAGCGTGGTCAGCCCCTTCGCCAGCGGCGGGGAGGCCTGGGCAGCGCCGCGCACGCCGAGGTCGGCCACCCGCACGAGGTGGGGCAGCGTGGCCGAGGTCAGCGCCAGGGTGGACGTGCGCGCCACCGCCCCGGGGATGTTGGCCACGCAGTAGTGGACGACGCCCTCCTCCACGTACGTCGGGTGGGCGTGCGTGGTGGGGCGGCTGGTCTCGAAGCAGCCGCCCTGGTCGATGGCGATGTCGACGGCGACGCTGCCGGGGCGCATCGAGGCGATCATCTCGCGGCTCACGAGCTTGGGGGCCTTGGCGCCGGGGACGAGCACGGCGCCGATGAGGACGTCGGACTCGGCCACGTACTGGGCCAGCCGCGTGCGGTTGGGCGTGACGAGGTCGAGGCGGCCCTCGAAGACGTCGGACAGGTAGGCCAGGCGCGAGGGGTTGGTGTCGAAGACCCGGACGATGGCCCGCATCCCGACGGCGATCTTGGCGGCCTCGGTGCCGGAGACGCCGCCGCCGATGATGGTGACCCTGGCCGCGGGCGTGCCGGGGACGCCCCCCAGCAGCACCCCCGACCCGCCCGCGGGGCTCTCGAGGTGGTGCGCCGCGGCCTGCACGGCCATGCGGCCGGCGACCTCGCTCATGGGGGTGAGCAGCGGGAGGCGGCCGTCGGGGGTCTGGACCGTCTCGTAGGCGATGGAGTCGATGCGGCGCGCGAGGAGGAAGTCGGTCAGCGGCCGGTCGGCCGCGAGGTGCAGGTAGGTGAAGAGCTGCTGGCCCTCGCGGAACCGGTGGTACTCGGACTCGACGGGCTCCTTGACCTTCACGATGAGGTCCGCGGCGGCGAAGACGGCGTCGGCGCCGTCCACCACCTCGGCCCCGGCGGCGGCGAACTCGGCGTCGCTGAAGCGCGACCCCGCTCCCGCACCGGCCTGCACGAGCACGCGGTGGCCGTGGTGGACCAGCTCGGCGGCGCCGTCCGGCTGCAGCGCGACCCGGTTCTCGTTGTCCTTGACCTCGGTCGGAACGCCGACCACGAGCCGTGCTGACACGCGGGACCTCCTGCTCCGCAGGCACCGGACGTTCCGGTGCTGCTCCTGCTCGAAGGTCGCAGGATCCTCGGAGCACCACCAGCACTCATGAAGCATCGTCGGCACAATGGGCGGCATGGCGAACGACCATCGGTCCAGGGCCGCACTGAACGACGTCGACAGGACGATCGTCGAGGTGCTGCGGCGCGACGCCCGCACCCCCGGCGCCGAGCTGGCCCGCCGGGCCGGCGTCGCACCCTCCACGGCCTCGGTGCGCCTGCGCGACCTCGAGCGCCGAGGGGTGATCACCGGCTACCACGCGACGGTCGACCTGGACTCCGTCGGCGCGTCGCTGCAGGCCATGGTGGCGGTGCGCCTGCACGGCGGCGCCAGGGGCAGGCTGAGGGAGTTCACCGAGCACGTCAGGGCGCTGCCGGGCGTGCTCAGCGTCTTCTTCCTCGGCGGCGAGGAGGACTTCCTGCTGCACGTGGCCACCGCCGACTCCGCGGCGCTGCGCGACCTGGTGGCCGACGGCCTCTCCACGCGGGCGGAGGTCTCCTCCACCCGCACCAGCATCATCTTCGAGCACACCCGCGGCACGGGCGCTGCCGTGCCGCGGGTGTGACCCAGCCCGGAGGGCTGCTCGACCGGCTGGTCAGCCGGTGTTGCGCATCCCCGCGGCGATGCCGTTGATGGTGAGCAGGAGCGCCCGCTGCAGGCTCGGGTCGGTCTCCCCGCGGCGGTAGCGGCCCAGCAGCTCGGTCTGCAGGTGGTGCAGCGGCTCCAGGTAGTTCTCGCGCACCTCCAGGGTGGTGCGCAGCGCGGGCTCCCGGTCCAGCAGCGCGCTGTCGCCGGTGACGGCGAGCACCTGCTGCACGGTGAGCTCGAACTCCTCCCGCACCACGTCGAGCAGGCCGCGCAGCGGCTCGGGCGCGAGGTCGACGTAGGCGGCGGCGATGTCGAGGTCGGTCTTGACCAGCGTCATCGACACGTTGCCGAGGAAGGTGCGGAAGAAGCGCCACTGCTCGTACATCTCGCGCAGCACGTCCCGGGCGCCCTCGTCGGCGTCGAGGACGGCCTTGAGGCCCGACCCCACGCCGAACCAGCCCGGCACGATCTGGCGGGACTGGGTCCACCCGAACACCCACGGGATGGCCCGCAGGTCCTCGATGCCGCCGCCGCCGGGCCGCTTGGAGGGGCGGGAGCCCACGTTGAGGGCCCCGAGCAGGTCCACCGGGGTGGCGGTGAGGAAGTACTCGGTGACGCCGTCGGCCTCCACCAGCGCCCGGTACCTGTCGTGCGCGGCGCGGGCGAAGCCGTCCACCAGGGCGTCCCAGCGCTCGCCCTGCTCGGGGGTGCGCCGGTCCGTGCGGTGCAGCACGCTCGCCTCGATCGTCGCGGCCAGCGTCAGCTCGAGGTTCTGCCGCGCCAGCTGCGGCAGGGCGTACTTGTCGCTGATCACCTCGCCCTGCTCGGTGATCTTCACCTCGCCGTCGACCGTGCCCGAGGGCAGCGCCATGATCGCGTCGTAGGTGGGGCCGCCGCCACGACCCACGGAGCCGCCGCGGCCGTGGAAGAAGCGCAGCCTGACCCCGAAGCGGCGCGCCACGTCCCGGGCCCGGCGCTGGGCCAGCTGGATCTGCCACTGCGACGCGGCGATGCCGCCGGCCTTGTTGGAGTCGGAGTAGCCGAGCATGACCTCCTGCACGTCGCCGCGCAGGCGCACCAGCTCGCGGTAGGAGGGGTCGGACAGCAGCGAGGTGAGGATGCGCTCGGTCTGCTCCAGCTCCACCACGGTCTCGAGCAGCGGCACGAAGTCGAGCCGGGCGACACCCGCGGTGAGGTCCACCAGGCCGGCCTCGCGGGCCAGCACCACGGCAGCGAAGACGTCGTCGGCGTCGTGGGTCATCGAGATGATGTAGCTCTCGACGACGCGCCGGCCGAGGGAGTCTTGCGCCCAGCGGATGGCGTCGAAGGCCCCGGCGGTGGTCGCCGCCTCCCCCTCCAGCGGCAGCGGCGGGAGGGCCAGCGGGCGCGGCGACGCGAGCTCGCGGGAGAGCACCTCCAGGCGCTGGGGCTGGGTCAGCCCCGCGTAGGGCGAGCCCAGCTCGCCGTCGCGGCCCGCCAGCCGGTCGAGCAGGGCCCCGACCGCGGCGTGGTGCTTGGCGGAGTGCTCGCGCACGTCGAGGGTGGCCAGCACCAGGCCCGTGGCGGCCACCGTGCGGACCAGGCGCTCGGCCTCACCGGAGGCCACCAGCTCGCCCTGGTGGGCCTTCACCGAGGCGTGGAGCAGCATGAGGTCGGACAGCAGCTCGGTGTCGTCGGAGTAGCAGCGGCCCGGGACGTGGGCGGTGCCCGCCGCGAGGCGCTCCTCGGTCAGCGCCAGGCGCACGTCGATGCAGGTGAGGAACAGCCGGTACGGCTCCTGCACGTTCAGCCGGCGGTAGCGCGGCTCCACCTCGGGCAGGGACTCGATGAGCTCCTTGGTGCGCGCGGCCAGCTCCGGGGAGACGGGGCTCACCGCCTCGCTCACCGACAGGTCGCGGCGCAGCTCGTCGACCTTCGTGCGCAGCAGGCGGATGCCGTGGCGGGCCTGCAGGGCCAGCACCTCGCGCGTGGTCTGCGGGGTGACGAAGGGGTTGCCGTCGCGGTCTCCGCCCACCCAGGAGCCGAAGCGCAGGGGGCTGACGTCCGGCGGCAGGGCGACCCCGTGGTCGGCGAGCCGGTCGCGCAGCTCCTCCAGCACGTCCGGGAGCGCGGCGCTGGAGAGGCCCTCCAGGTAGTAGACGACGTTGCGGGCCTCGTCGATGGGCTGCGGCGGCTCCACGCGCAGCTCGTCGGTCAGCCACAGGAGCTCGACGGCCTCCGCGAGGCGGCGCGTGCGGCGGGGGCTGTCGGGCTCCTCCAGGAGCGAGGCCACGCGGCGCAGCTTGTCGATGGTCGAGCGGCGCGCCACCTCGGTGGGGTGGGCGGTGAAGACGGGCCGCACGGCGACGTCCTCCATGATCGCGCCGAGCTCGGCGGCGTCGACCCCGGCGGCGGCGATGCGCCCGAGCGCCTGCTCGAGCCAGCCGCCGGCGGTGTCCTGCTCCTCGCGCAGGGCGCGGCCGCGGTGCACCTGCTCGGTGGTGTTGGCCAGGTGGAAGTAGGCGGTGAAGGCCCGCACCAGCCGCGTCACGGTCTCGAGGTCGAACCCGGGCAGCTCGGTGAGGGTGTGCTCCTTGGCGTGGGCGCGCACCCGCTCGACGAGCTCCAGCAGCTCGGGGCCCTCGTGGCGGGCCAGCGTCTCGCCCAGCATGGTGGTCACGAGGCGGATGTCACGGCGCAGCGCGTCCAGCGCGGGCCCGGGGGTCGAGTCGGCGTCCGGCCTGGTGGTCATGGGGACATCGTGGCCGCTGCGCGCGCTCCGCGGGGCCCCGGGGGTCCCGATCGGGGCCTGTCAGGACGGCGGCGCGGTGGCGGTGAGGCGCGAGGCGACCGCGTCCAGGCGCGGCTCGTCCACGGCTCCCCCGGACAGGTGCGCCGCGTCCTGCCGCTCGGCGTGCGGCGCCGCGGCCCGCTCCACGGCCTCCAGGGCCGTGGCCAGGCAGCGCGACCACGGCGTCGAGCGCGCGCCCGACGCCACCGGGGCGTCCACGAGGTGGAGCGCCTCGGACAGCTCCGCCGGGAAGTGCCAGGCGGTCAGCGCGGCCGCCGAGACCTCGGTGTGGCACACGCCGAAGGCGGCGCGCTCGGCGCCGAGCAGCCCGCGGCGCCCGCCGCGGCGCACGCCGTCGTCGTCCAGCAGGGACCGGTAGGCGGCCGGGTCGTGGTGCGCCAGCACCGCCCGGCCCAGGCCCGCCAGCAGCCCCAGGCAGAACGCGTCGGGAGCAGGCACGCCCAGCAGGGGGGCGAGCTCGCTGCTGGCCACCGCGGCGGCCTCGGAGCGGGCCCAGGCGTCGTCGGGCAGGACCCCCTCGGCGTCAGCACCGGCGGCCGCCGTGGCGGCCATCGCGCGCACCGCGGCGAAGCCGACCACCGTGACCGCGAACGGCACCGTGCGCACGCGGCCGCTGAGCCCGTAGAAGGTGCTGTTGGCCAGGCGCGTGACGCGGGCGGTCAGCGCCACGTCCCCCACCAGGACGGCCGCGAGCTCGGCAGACCCCACGGAGCTGTCACCGGTCATGGTCACCAGGCGAGCAGCCACCGGTCTGCGGGAGGCCAGGTCGTCGACGACGTCGACGAGGGCCGCCAGCGCCGCCTCGGTGCGCTCCAGGGCGTCCTCGGGGTCGCTCACGGCGCACCCGGCCCGCGACGAGCGGGGTGGACGTCGCGGCGCCAGACCACGAGCTCCTCGGGCGTCATGGCGTGCGCGTACAGCCACCCCTGCACGAGGTCGGCACCCAGGGCGCGCAGGGCGCGCGCCTGCTCGGGGTGCTCGACGCCCTCGGCCACGGCCGTCAGCCCCAGGCTCCGCGCGAGCCCGATCACCGCCGAGGCCACCTCGGGGTGCCCGTCGTGGAGCTCCTGCACGAACGAGCGGTCCACCTTGAGGTAGTCCACGGGGAGCTGGCGCAGGTAGGCCAGCGAGGAGTAGCCGGTGCCGAAGTCGTCCAGGGCCACCGCCACACCCATCGCGCGCAGCCGCAGCAGCCGGTCGCGACTGGCGTCGCGGTCGTGCACGAGGGCGGTCTCGGTGA
This sequence comes from Quadrisphaera sp. RL12-1S, assembly GCF_014270065.1. Taxonomy (NCBI): domain Bacteria; kingdom Bacillati; phylum Actinomycetota; class Actinomycetes; order Kineosporiales; family Kineosporiaceae; genus Quadrisphaera; species Quadrisphaera oryzae. Next base: position 91,526 of record NZ_JACNME010000011.1, read on the forward strand.
CCTCCAGGCACAGCCGGGAGGCGGCCATCCCGGTGCGCGCGAGCACCCGGGCGACGTCGTCGACCACACCGCGCGAGGACAGCTGGATGGCCGAGAGGTTGACGTTGACCTTGAGGGGGGCGGCCGCGCCCAGGTCCGCGCACCAGCGGACCATCTGCGAGCAGGCCTCCTCCAGCACGAACAGGCCCAGCTCCTCCACGAGGCCGTTGGCCTCGGCGACGCGGACCAGCTGCTCGGGGGGCACCGCGCCGCGCAGCGGGTGGTCCCAGCGCACCAGCGCCTCCACCGCGGGCAGGGCGCCGGGGTCGCGCAGGTCGACGACGGGCTGGTAGGCCACGCGCAGAGCACGGTCGCGCAGGGCCCGCTGCAGGTCGATGGTCAGGGCCAGCGCGTCGTGGGCCTCGTCGCGCGCCGCGGCGTCGCACAGCGCCACCCGGTTGCGGCCCGCGGCCTTGGCCCGGTACATGGCGATGTCGCAGTCCTGCAGCAGCTGCTCGGCGCCCCCGTGGTGCGCCGCGGCCCGGGCGACGCCGATGCTGGCGGTCGCGCTGAACGGCAGCCCGTCCACCACGAGCGCCTCGCCCAGCCGCGCCAGCAGCGCCTCCCCCACCGCGAGCGCGGCGGCGTCGTCCCGGGAGCCCTCCAGGAGCACCACGAACTCGTCGCCGCCCCAGCGGGCCACGAGGTCTCCGGGGCGCACGGCGGAGCGGAGCCTCTCGGCCACGGCGACCAGCAGGCGGTCGCCGCTCTCGTGGCCCAGGCTGTCGTTGACCACCTTGAAGTTGTCGAGGTCGAGGAACATGCAGGTCATCGGCGACTCGTCGGGGCCGGCGCCGTCCGCGGCGCGCAGGCGGGCCGTGACCTCCTCCTCCAGGGCGGTGCGGTTGGGCAGTCCCGTCAGCGCGTCGTGGCGGGCCTGGTGGGCCAGCTGCTGCTCGAAGGCCCGGCGGTCGGTGAAGTCCTCGACGGTGCCCACGAACCCGGCGCCGTGCCCCGGGCTGGTCGCCGGGGCGAGGCGCACGAGCACCCACCGCTCCTGCCCGTCGGAGCGGACCAGGCGGACCTCCGCCTGGGCGGGCTCCCCCGCGAGCGCCCTCTCGGCGCACGCGAGCACCTCGGGCAGGTCGTCCCCGCGCACGGAGCTGGTCCAGGCCAGGCCGAGCAGCTGCTCGTGCGGCTGGCCGAGGAGCTGGCTGAAGGCGTCGTTCACGTGGGCGAGGCGCAGCCCCGCCTCCGAGATGATGGTGGGGACCGGGCTGTGGCGGACGAGGGTGTCGAAGCGGCGCTCCTGGGCGCTGGCCTGCTCCTGGGCGAGGCGCTCGCTGGGCGTGCCCGAGCGCACCAGCACGAGGGTCCACAGCCCGGTGGCGGGTGAGGGGATGCTCAGCAGCTCCACCGCGGTGGTGTCGCCGGCGGCCGTCCGCACCACCACCGGTGCGCGGGCGGACCGCGTGGGGCGCAGCACCTCCGGTCGGAGCTCGCCGGCGCCCGGGGGCACGAGGAAGCTGCCGACCTCGCGTCCGACGACCTCCGCCACGTCGGTGCGCAGCAGGTCCCCGAGCGCCCCGTTGGCCCACTCGACCACGGCGCGGTCCAGGGAGGCGGCGCCCTCCGGGCGCGACACGACGAGCGTGGCGCGCGTCGAGGCGAGGCTCGCGTCGAGCACCGCGCGGCGGGTCCGCTCGTCAGCGGGCAGCGAGACCGGGGTGGGGGTGGGCGCTCCCGCGGGGAGTGCCTCGGGACGGGGACGGGGCGGGGCGGGGAGCTCTTCCGCGCCCGGAGCGGGCGCCGGGTGCCGGGCGGGCGCGACGACGGCGGTCTGCCGCTGCTCGCTGCCGCGCATCGCCGTCCTCCCCGGGTGGCGCCGCGGGGTGCGGCGCTCACTCCCTCCATCGGCGCCGGGGCGCGGGTCTTGACGGTCCGGGGTGGAGCAAGAGGAGGACCGACCACCGCCGCGGACGCCGGCGCACCGCCCGCCCGGGGTGCGGGGCCCGCGTGCCGCGCCTACCGTCGAGCACGGTCGACGCCACGGCCGCCATGGTCCGCCGCAGCCCGCTCCCGCGGGTCTCGCACGCCGCCGTCGCGCGCTGCGCGGACCACCCGTCCCGAGGGGGACCCGTGTTCCGCTACTCCCACCAGCTGCAGTTCTCCGCGAAGCCCGAGAAGCCCGACGCTCTGTACGCGATGAAGGTGCAGGAGCTCATCGGCGGTCAGTTCGGTGAGATGACCGTGATGATGCAGTACCTGTTCCAGGGCTTCAACTGCCGCATGCCCGGCAAGTACAAGGACATGATCATGGACATCGGGACCGAGGAGATCGGCCACGTGGAGATGCTCTCCACCCTGGTCGCCCGCCTCCTGGAGGGCGCTCCCGCCGAGGTGACCGAGGAGGCCGTGGCCGCCAACCCGGTGCTCGCCGCCGTCATCGGCGGGCAGAACCCCCAGCAGGCCATCGTCGCCGGAGGCGGCGCGATGCCCACCAACAGCCAGGGCGTGCCGTGGAACGCCGGCTACGTCGTCGCCTCGGGGAACCTCCTGACCGACTTCCGCTCCAACGTCGCCGCCGAGGCCCAGAGCCGGCTGCAGACGTCCCGCCTGTACGGGATGACCGACGACCCGGGCGTCAAGGAGATGCTGCAGTTCAACCTCGCGCGGGACACCTTCCACCAGCAGCAGTGGCTGCTCGGCATCCAGCAGCTGGTGGACGACGGTCTGGCCGACGCGCTGGAGGACTCCCGCGGCAGCGAGGAGGACCAGCGGCACAACCACACCTTCTGGTCCTTCGCGCTCGACGGGAGCGCGGCCGGCGAGGGCCGCTGGGCGTCCGGGCCCTCGCTCGTGGGCGAGCAGCCGATCGAGCACCTCGCCGAACCCCCGTTCCTCACCGACGACGACGGGCTGCTGCCCCCGCCGGACCCGGCGCTGTTCTCCACCTACGACGGCGACCAGGGCCCGGGCGCGCCCGGTGACGCCGCGGGCGCCCGCGCGCAGGGCACGAAGGGCGTGGCCACCAAGATCAAGGACGCGCTGACCTGAGGACCGTCGTGAGGGCGCAGAGGACGACGAGGTGAGCGTGCGGCAGCGCTGGGTGGCGGCGGCACCCGAGGCCGTCTGGGCGCAGCTGGCCGACGGCTGGCGCTACGCCGAATTCGTGGTGGGCAGCGCCCACGTGAGACGGGTCGAGCAGGGCTGGCCACGGCCGGGCGCCTCCATCCACCCGGTGGTCGGCGCCTGGCCCCTGCTGCGGCGCGGCCGCACCACGAGCGAGGAGGCCGAGGCCCCCCGTCGCCTGGTGCTCACCGCGCGCAGCTGGCCGCTGGGCGGGGCGAGGGTGGTCTTCGGCCTGCTCCCCCGCGACGGCGGCACGCTGGTGCGGCTGTCCGAGGACGCCGTCGAGGGGCCGGGGCGCCTGGTGCCCCGGCCCCTGCGGAACCCGTTGATCGGGGCGCGCAACGCCCAGACGCTGGCGCGCCTCGACGGTCTGGCGGTCGCCCGAGGCGCCGGCCGACGGGACTGACCCGTCCCCCGGGCGGTGCCGCTCCTCATCGAGCTGCGGGCCGCCCGGGCGTCGAGGGGGTGGGCGGGGCTGCGACACCCGGCTCGCGGAGCAGCACCGCCTCCTCGCGCGGCCCGGCCCGCAGCTCCTGGGGTCCGAGCCCGCTGCACCGCAGGAGGTCGAGCAGGCGCAGCACCGCGGCGCTCGGGTGCACCACCAGCAGGGACCCCGCGGGACTGGCCAGCTCCAGGAGGGCGCGCAGCCCGGCGACGTCCACGAAGGTCACGCCGGCGGCCTCGACGGTCGCGCGCTGCCCGTGGCGGTCGAGCAGGCCGTGCACCGACCGCAGCTGCGCTGCGGCGGAGACGTCGACCTCACCGCTCAGCACGACGACCGGGCGGCCGGCGGACCAGCGGAGGACGACCGTGGGCGCGGCGACGCGACCTCCACCGGCACCGGTCGGGAGAGAGCGGGGACGGTCGGGGGGTGTGCTGTCCAGGTGCGCCACGCGGGCCTCGCCGGGGGGGGTCGTCCTGGGCCGTTTCGTCGACCTCGGCCCACGGTAGGCCGGTCGGCCCCCGGTGACAACGGGTGCCAGGGTGGAGGGGTGCAGCGCAGCGCCACCTCACCGGAGCTGGCCCTGTGCGCCGCGGTGGAACCGGTGGTCGGGTGGGACCGCGTCACCGTCTCCGTCGTCGTCGACGACCAGCGCCGGCTCCCCCTGACGGGCTCGGACATCGCGCTGCAGCGGTTCAACAACTTCCAGGAGAGCCTGGCGCAGGGTCCGTGCAGCGACGCCCTCCAGTGCCGCGCGCCGGTGCTGGTGGACGACCTGCGCGCCGGGGGCAGCCCCTGGCAGCTGCTGCTCAGCTGCGCTCCGGCGGACTTCCCGGTGCGCTCCACCGCGTCCCTGCCGCTGCTGGGTCCCGGCCCGGAACGGGTGGCGCTGGGCGTGCTGTCGGTGGGCAGGGACCGCGTGGCGCCCTTCACCGGCGAGCAGGTGGGGGTCCTGCAGCGCCTGGCCGACGTGCTGGCGCGGCTGCTGCTGGCCCGCAGCTCGCGCGGGGACCTGCTCGTCGACGTCGCCCCCGACGACCTGCCGGTGCTGCTCGGCATGCTGCGGGTGCGCCTCACCGTCGACGAGGCCGACGCCCTCGCGCTGGTGCGCGGCTACGCCTTCGCCGCCGGCACGACCATCCACGAGGTCGCCGCCGACGTCCTGGCCGGCCGGCTCGACCTGGACGACCTCGACCTGGGCCGCTGACGGGCGGTCGACCGAGCCGGTGGAGCACGACCGCGCCCCGGCCGGGTGGCCGGGGCGCGGTGCGCTGGTGGGCCGCTGCGGGTGCGCAGCGGCTCGCCGTCAGGCGTGCAGGTCGAAGCGGTCCAGCTCCATGACCTTCTGCCAGGCCTTCGCGAAGTCCGCGGCGAACAGCTCCGCGGCGTCGTCGGAGGAGTACACCTCGACCATGCCGCGCAGCACGGAGTGGGAGCCGAAGACCAGGTCGGCGGCGGTGGCGGTGCGCGCCACGGAGCCGTCGGCGGTGACGCCCTCGTAGACGCCCTCGGCGTCCTTCGAGGTGCGCCACTGCACGCCCAGGTCGAGCAGGGTGGTGAAGAAGTCCTGCGAGAGGACGCCCACCCGGTCGGTGAACACGCCGTGCTGGGTGCCACCGGTGTTCGCTCCGAGCACGCGCAGGCCGCCGACGAGCACGGTCAGCTCCTTGGCGGTCAGGCCCAGCAGGTAGGCCTTGTCCACGAGGAGGTGCTCGGCGTGCACCTTGGTGCGGGGGTCGATCCAGCTGCGGAAGCCGTCGGCCCGGGGCTCGAGCCACGCGAAGTTCTCGACGTCGGTCTGCTCCTGGCTGGCGTCGGTGCGGCCGGGGGTGAAGCCCACCGACACCGGCGCGCCGGCGTCGGCCGCGGCCTTCTCCACGGCGGCGGTGCCGCCGAGCACGATGACGTCGGCCAGGGAGACCTTCGCCCCGGTGGCCTGCTCGAACTCGCCCTTGACGCGCTCGAGCACCGGCAGCACCTCGGCGACGCCGGCGTTGACGGCCCAGCTGATCTGGGGCTCCAGCCGGATGCGGGCGCCGTTCGCACCGCCGCGCTTGTCGGTGTCCCGGTAGGAGGCCGCGGCCGACCAGGCGGTGTGCACGAGCTGGGAGACGCTCAGCCCGGAGCCGAGCAGGCGGGCCTTGAGGTCGGCGACCTGCGCGTCGGTGACCAGCTCGTGGTCGACGGCGGGCACCGGGTCCTGCCAGAGCAGCTCCTCGGCGGGGACGTCCGGGCCCAGGTAGCGGGTGCGCGGGCCCATGTCGCGGTGGAGCAGCTTGAACCAGGCGCGGGCGTACTGGTCGGCGAAGTAGGCCGGGTCGTCGCGGAACTTCACCATGACCTCGTGGTAGGCCGGGTCGGCCAGGAGCGCGAGGTCGCTGGTGAGCATGATCGGGTTGTTCTTCTTGCCCGGGACGTGGGCGTCCGGCACGAGGTCCGCCGCGGCGCCGTCCTTGGGCTTCCACTGCTTGGCGCCGGCGGGGCTCTCGGTGAGCTCCCACTCGTAGCTGAACATCGTCTCGACGTAGCTGTTGTCCCACTGCGTGGGCGTGGGGGTCCAGGCGCCCTCGAGGCCGCTGGTGATGGTGTCGGCGCCCTTGCCGGTCCCGAACTGGTTCTTCCAGCCCAGCCCGTTCCCGTGCACCGGGCAGCCCTCGGGCTCCTTGCCCACCAGGGCGGCGTCACCGGCGCCGTGCACCTTGCCGAAGGTGTGGCCACCGGCGATGAGCGCGACGGTCTCGGTGTCGTTCATCCCCATGCGACCGAACGTCACGCGGATGTCGTGGGCCGAGCCGAGCGGGTCGGGCTGGCCCTGCGGGCCCTCGGGGTTGACGTAGATGAGGCCCATGGTCACCGCGGCCAGCGGGCCCTGCTCGAGGTCGAGCGGGGTGTCGGGGCCGGCGTAGCGGTCGTTGGTCAGCCAGTCGTCCTCGGGGCCCCAGAAGGTCTCCTCGGGCTGCCAGGTGTCGGCGCGGCCGAAGGCGAAGCCGAAGGTCGGCAGGCCCATGTCGTCGTGGGCGACGTTGCCGGCGAGCACCAGCAGGTCGGCCCAGGAGAGCTTGCGGCCGTACTTCTGCTTGATCGGCAGCAGCAGGCGGCGGGCCTTGTCGAGGTTGGCGTTGTCGGGCCAGCTGTTGAGCGGGGCGAAGCGCTGCGCGCCCTGGCCGCCGCCGCCGCGCCCGTCGGCGATGCGGTACGTGCCGGCGGCGTGCCACGACATGCGGATGAACAGCGGGCCGTAGTGGCCCCAGTCCGCCGGCCACCAGTCCTGGGAGGTCTTCATGAGCTCGGCGAGGTCGCGCTTGACCGCGGCCACGTCGAGCTTCGCGAACTCGGCGGCGTAGTCGAAGTCCGCGCCGAGCGGGTCGGACTCGCGGGCCGTCCGGTTGAGCACGGACAGGTCGACCTGGTCTGGCCACCAGTCCTGCACGCGGCGCGGGTGGTCCGTCACCGGCGTCGGCGGCTTGATGGCCGGGTTCTCGCTCTCGCTGGTGCTGGCGGTGTTCGCCTTCTCCTGCGCGGTGTCAGTCACGGTGTGCCTCTCTGGTGGCGGGACCTTGCTGTGGCCTGGACGCGGTGGTGGGGGTGCTCGCCGGTTCGGCGCGGCCGGCGGCGGCGCACGTCGGGCAGGTCCCCCAGAAGGTGACCTCGGCCTCGTCGAGCAGGTAGCCGGCGGCCGGGTCGGTGCCGTCCGCGCAGGGCCCCGGCAGGAGGCAGGGGGCCTCGCCGAGGACGCAGTCGACGTCGGTGATGGACCCGCAGGTCCGGCACACGAGGTGGTGGTGGTTGTCAGCGACCCGCGCCTCGTAGCGGACCACGGAGCCGCGCGGCTGGAGGCGCCGCACCACGCCGGCGTCGGCCAGCACGCGCAGCGCGTCGTAGACGGCCTGGTGCGACAGCGACGGCAGCCGCGTGCGCGCCGCGGCGATGAGGGTCTCGGTGGTCGCGTGGGGGTGGTCCCCGACGGCGTCGAGCACGGCCAGCCGCGGCCGCGTCACGCGCAGCCCGGCGTCGCGCAGGGTGCGCTCACCCGGCCCACGCTCGCGATCCCCGTCGGTCGGCACAGCACCGATCCTGGCCACCGTTCCTGAACGAGTCAAGATCTGAGGTCGACCTCGGGGTGGACTCCCCGTGACCGCACGACTCCCGCACGACTCCCGCACGGCTCCCGCACGGCTTCCGCACGGCCCCCCGGGAGGAGGACGCGCGCCGCCCTTCCCCGGTCACCGCCCCGCACCTACCGTGATCGGCGTGAGCGACCCGGCCGAGCCCGTCCTCGACGCCGCGGCCACCCTCGGCGTCCCCACCACCGGCCGCGAGCCGCGCGAGCTCTCGGCCCGGATGGCCGCCGAGGCCGTGCGCAAGGTGCACGCCCTGCCCGAGGTGCCCGCGGACGCCCCGCTGGAGCCGCACCCCGACGCCAGGGCGCCGGGCGCCAACTTCGTGGACGTCCGCGACGACCACTCCCACCCGCGGTACTGGGTGGGCATGTCAGGAGAGGTGGTGGCCGCGGACGGCGCCCCGGGCCGGGGCCCCGGCGCGGGTCCGCGGCTGCGGTGGGCCCGGGCGCGCTACGCCGCCGCGGTGGAGGCGGTGCGCCTGCGCGACCGGGTGCCGGTGAGCACCGAGCTGTTCGCGACGCCCGACCCCTTCGTGGACGGCGCCTTCTTCGTGCACGAGACGCCCACGGCCGGCACCGGAGCGGTGCGCTGGGTGGACGCGTCGGGCGGGGCGCACGACGGGTACCGCGTGCTCGACGGCGCGCCCCGCTGGGAGGAGGGCACGGTGGCGGCGCGCCGCGAGGCGCTGCGCGCCCAGCCCACCACCGCCGTCCTCCTCGACGACGAGCCGCGGCGCTCCGCGCCGGCCGACACCCGCTGACGCCCGCCGGCGGGCGGGCGGCTCACGTCCGGTCGGCCACCGCCGGGGCACCGGCCAGGACGCGCAGGACGGCGGGCGCCTGCTCGCCCGACCTGTGGACGAGCAGCAGCCGGGTCTGCAGCGCGACGTCGGCGAGCCTGGTGAAGCGGACGCCGGGCACCGCGAGGACCGCGACGCTCTCCGGCACGAGGGCCACGGCGGTACCGGCCCCGACCAGCGCGAGGGCCGCGAGGTAGTCGCGCACGGCGACCACGCGCGGCGGCGCCAGGCCCCCGGCCGCGGCCACCGCGGTGACCTCGTCGCGGGCGTCGTGCGCCTCCCCGAACGACGGGACGGCGAAGCGCTCCCCCGCCAGCGCCGCCGCGGCCACGGGCCCGGTGCCGCGGTGCCCCACCGGGACGGCGAGCACCACGTCCTCGGTGAGGACCACGCGGCCCACCAGGCCGGCGGGCAGCTCGGGCCGCTCCCGCAGCAGGCCGACGTCGATCCGGCCCACCTGCAGCGCCTCGACCTGCTCGGGCGTGGCCATCTCCTCGACGGCGACCTCCACCTCGGGCGCGGAGGCGACGTGGGCGACGGTGTCGGCGAGCACGCCCGAGCACGCGGCGGAGGCGACGTAGCCGACCCGGACCCTGCCGAGGCGTCCCTCGCCGGCGGCGCGGCCGACCGCCTCGGCCTGCTCCACGGCGAGCAGCACCCGCCGCGCCTCCGGGAGGAACACCTCACCGGCGGCGGTCAGCCGCGGGGTGGCGCGGCGTCCCCGCTCCAGCAGCCGCACCCCGAGGTGCTCCTCCAGGGCCTTGACCTGGGCGCTGACGTTCGAGGTGGCGGTCTGCAGGCCCTCGGCGGCGCGGGCGAAGTGCTGCTGCTCGACCACCGCCACGAAGGTCCTCAGCCAGCGCAGGTCCACCCGTGCGCCTCCGCCCCGCCCGTCCGGCTCACCGGAAGGCGGGGATGCCGGTGATGCGCTGTCCGAGCACGAGGGTGTGCACCTCGTCGGTGCCCTCGTAGGTGCGCACGCTCTCGAGGTTGTTCGCGTGGCGCAGCGCTGCGTGGTCGAGCGTGATGCCGTTGCCGCCCAGCACGGTGCGCGCCTCGCGGCAGACCTCGATGGCGGTGCGGGTGTTGTCCAGCTTGCCCACCGAGATCTGGTGCGGCTCCAGGGCGCCGGCGTCCTTGAGGCGGCCCAGGTGCAGGGCCAGCAGCCAGCCCTTCTCGATGCCGACGGCCATGTCCGCGAGCTTCTTCTGCGTGAGCTGGTACCCGGCCAGCGGCTTGCCGAACTGCTGGCGCTGCAGGGAGTACCGCAGCGCCTCCAGGTAGCTGTCCCGCGCGGCACCGAGCACGCCCCAGGAGATGCCGTAGCGGGCCTCGTTGAGGCAGGAGAACGGGCCGGACAGTCCGCGGGCGCCCGGCAGGAGGGCGTCCGCGGGCAGGCGGACGTCGTCGAAGGTGAGGTCGCACTGCACCGAGGCGCGCATCGACAGCTTCGCCGGGATCGGGGTGGCGGTGAAGCCGGGGGTGTCGGTGGGCACCAGGAAGCCGCGCACGCCCTCGTCGGTGGCGGCCCAGACGACGGCGACGTCGGCGATGCTGGCCAGGCCGATCCAGCGCTTGGCGCCGTTCAGGACCCAGTCAGCCCCCTCGCCGGCGCCGTCGCGGCGGGCGGAGGTCTTCATGGATCCGGGGTCGGAGCCGGCGGTGGGCTCGGTGAGGCCGAAGCAGCCGATGAGGCGACCAGCGGCCATGCCGGGCAGCCACTGGGCCTTCTGCTCGGCCGAGCCGTGCTTGGCGATGGCGCTCATGGCCAGGGAGCCCTGCACGCTGACGGCGGTGCGCAACCCGGAGTCGCCGGCTTCCAGCTCCAGGGCCGCCAGGCCGTACTCGACCGCGCTGCGCCCGGGGCAGCCCTCCTCGCGCAGGTGCATGCCGAGCAGGCCGAGCTCGCCCAGGCGGGGCATGAGCTCGCGGGGGAAGTGGGCGTTCTCGAACCACTCGGCGATGTGGGGGCGCACCTCGGCGTCGACGAACGCGGCCACGCGCTCGCTGACGGCGCGCTCCTCTGGGGAGAGCAGCCCCTCCAGGCCCAGCAGGTGCGGGCGCGGCCCGGGCGGCGTCGCCGCGGCGCCGGTGGTCGAGGTGGCGGGACGGTCCAGGGTGCTGCTCATCACGGCTCCAGGGGGTCGGTGGGAACGCTGTGCACGGGTGGCGCGAGCCACGCCCGTAGGGCGGCGTCGTGCTGGCCGAGCGCGGGTGGCGCGCGGCGGGGCTGGGGCGGCGAGGGGCTCACCCGCACCGGCGCGCGGACCTGGCGGCCGACCACGCGACCGTCGTCGTCGACGACGTCCAGGACGGGCTCGAGCCCGAGGCGCTCGGCCAGGCGCAGCCCCTCGGCGACGGTGGCCACCCGGCCCGCGGGGACGCGGGCCGCCACGAGGCGCTGCTCCCAAGCGGCGGCGGGCTCCCGCGCGAGCCGCTCCTCGAGCACCGCCCGCAGCTGCGGGCGGTGGCGGACGCGGTCGGCGTTGGTGGTGAACCGGGGGTCGTCGGCCAGCCCGGGCAGGCCCAGCTCGGCCGCCATCCTGCTGAACATCGCGTCGGTGCCGCAGGCCACGGCCAGCGGGCCGTCGGCGCAGTCGAGCAGCTCGTAGGGGGCGATGGAGGGGTGGTGGCTGCCGCTGCGCACCGGGTCGATACCGGCCCCGACGAAGGACTGCACCTGGTTGACCAGGGCCGCCTGCAGGCTGGACAGCAGGTCGACCTCGACGTGCCCGCCGCGGCCCGTGACGCCCCGGCGCACCAGCGCCGCGAGGGCCCCGAGGGCGGCGTCCTTGCCGCACAGGACGTCGACGACGGCGACGCCGACCTTCGAGGGCGGGCCGTCGGCCTCGCCCGTGATGTGCATGAGGCCGCCGAGCGCCTGGACCACGAAGTCGTAGCCGGGCACCGCCGCCCCGCCCGCCGTCCCGAACCCGCTGATGGAGACGGTGACGAGGCGGGGGTTGGCGCGACGGAGGCCCTCCAGGCCCAGGCCGAGCCCGTCGAGGGCGCCGGGGGTGAAGTTCTGGACCAGGACGTCGGCGCGCAGGGCGAGCTCGCGGGCGAGCCCCTGGTCGCCGGGGTCGGCCAGGTCGAGGCAGAGCGACTCCTTGTTGCGGTTGACGCTCTCGAAGTACGTGGTGCCCGTGGCGCTGAAGGGCGGCCCCCACCGGCGCGTCTCGTCACCGGCGCCCGGGCGCTCCACCTTGACGACGCGGGCGCCGAGGTCGGCCAGGTGCATCGTGGCCAGCGGTCCCGCCAGGACGCGGGAGAAGTCCGCGACGAGCACGCCGTCCAGCGGCAGCCCGGCGCTCGACCCAGCCGGCTCGTCCTCGAGCACGCCCACCTCGCACACCCCTCGCGCACCGCGCGGCGACCGGGGTGCGCCGCGCTCGGGGACCACTGTGGCAGCGTCCCGTCTCGCAGCACAAGAGTCTGTTCTGACCGGTTCTGGAGAACAGTCGTCCGTACCGCGACGCGGTCAGGGCGCCCTCAGGACGCGTGCAGGGCGTCAGACCGTGAAGCGTCCGACCAGGTCCTGCATGCGGTCGGCGGTGGCGCTGACCTGGCTGACGGAGGTGGCGGTCTGGGCGGCGCTGGCGCGCATGCTCTCGGCGGCGCGTGCCACTTCCTGGATGGTGTCGGCGATGGCGCGGGTGGCTGAGGCGGCGCGGGTGACGCCGGTGGCGATCTCGGCGGTGACCGCGGTCTGCTCTTCCACGGCGCTGGCCACGGTGGTCTGGATGCCGTCCAGGGTGCCGACCACGGTGCCGATGGTGGTCACCGAGGTGGAGGCGGAGCCGACGTCGCTGAGCAGGCGGGTGATGCGCTGTTCGATGTCGTCGGTGGCTCGGGAGGTCTGCACCGACAGGTCCTTGACCTCTCCGGAGACCACCGCGAAGCCCTTGCCGGCCTCTCCGGCGCGGGCGGCTTCGATGGTGGCGTTCAGGGCCAGCAGGTTGGTCTGCTGGGCGATGCCGGTGATGGTGGCCACGATGGCGCCGATCTCGGTGGAGCTGGTGGACAGGGCCTCGAAGACGGCTTCGGTGGAGGTGGAGACCTCCACGGCTTCGCCGGCGATGCGGGCGGCTTCGTGGGTGCCGCGGGCGATCTCGGCGATGGAGGCGCCCATCTCTTCGGCGGCGGCGGCGATGGTGGTGACTTCGGCGCTGGCGGCGCCGGCTTGGTCGGCGACGTCGGTGCAGCGGGTGGCGGAGGCGTCGATGTCGGTGGTCAGGGCGCGGTTGGTGGTGTCCAGGGCGCTGGCGGCGCGGTGCAGGGCGCTGGCTTCGGTGGTGATGTCGCGCACGGTGGTGGCGATGGTGTCGGTGAAGCGGTTGAAGGCGGCGGCGAGCTGGCCGAGCTCGTCGCGGCGGGTGGCGTCCACGCGGCGGGTGAGGTCGCCGTCGCCGTCGGCGATGTCGACGAGGCTGTCGCGCAGGGCGCGCACGGGGCGGGCCAGTCCGCCGCCGATCCACCAGGTCAGTGCGCCGGCCAGGGCGACGGCGACCAGGCCCACCAGCACGATGGTCCAGGTGAGGCGGGTCACCCCGGCCATGACGGAGCTCTCCGGAGCCGCTACCACCAGCGACCACGTCTGCCCTTCGGTGATGACCACCGGGGCCGCCACGGCCAGGGCGGTGGTGCCCAGCGTCGCGTCGGTGTCGGTGCCCTGCGCGGCGCGCCCGGTGGTGACGGCGCGCTTCGCCAGCTGGGCGGCCATGCCCGCGGCCGGCTTGTTGACGGCGGCCTCCTGCGGGCTGGTGACCACGGTGCCCTGGTCGGTGACGAGCGTGGCGTAGCCGTCGCCGTAGGGCTTGATGGCGTTCAGCCGCGCAGAGAGGTCGGTCAGGGCCAGGTCCGCGGTGACCACGCCGAGGAACTTCCCGTCCTGCAGGATGGGAGCTGCAGCGGTGATCATGAGGACGTCCTTGCCGCCGACCGCGTAGCTGTAGGGCTCGGTGACGTACGGCTTGAGAGTCTTCTTGGGGATCCAGTACCAGCTGGACTTGCTGGGGTCCTGGTAGTCCGTCAGCGGCGTCACGGAGATCTTGTCGCCGTCGCGGAACCGGTACGGGATGAACCGGCCCGTGGCGTCGCTCTGGGGGTCCGTGACGTGCTGGGCGTCCACGTCGAAGGCTCCGGGCTCCCAGCCGGTTCCCATCCCGAAGAACGTCGGGTGGGCTGCCAGCGTGGTGTCCAGCACCTGGGACAGGCCCTGGCGGGTGGCGCTGCCGTCGGCGTGCAGCGTCTGCATGGTGCCGGCCAGGTCGCTGACCACCTGCACCGCACCGACCAGGTCCCGCTGGACGCCGGCGGCGCTCTGGGCCGCCAGCGCGTCCGTGTAGCTCTGGGCCTGCTCGCGCCCGAGCGCGGTGCTGCGCAGGGCCACGACCGTGACCAGCGCCGCCAGCATGACCACCGTCATCGCCATGAAGCGGATGACGAGCTGTCCCCGGATGCCGCGCACAGTGACCGCCCTGCCTTCGACGTCGCTCGGGGCTGTCGCTCCAGCCCTCCGCACCTGTCATCGGCAGCGCCGGGCCGCGCTGTAGGGCGCCGCGGTCGTGACGTGGCTCGAGGCCACCGACTGGCGCATGACGCAAAGGCCCCCGACCAGCCGTAGAGCTGGTCGGGGGCCTGTGCGTCGCTGTCTCAACGAGCGGGCCCGGCAGGACTCGAACCTGCAACCTTCTGATCCGTAGGGATGACGCCTGGTGTCCGGTCACGTCCGGCCAGATGGCGCACGTTCCTGAGCAGCGGTTTCGTCTCGCGCCACCGTCCGCCTGGTCCACCTGGTGAGGGCTCGTGCGCGCACGTCCGCGGCTGATGTTGGCGCGGTGTGAGCGCACGAGCCCCTCCCCCGCGGTCGGTGGTGGCGATGACGCCTGCCCCGATCCCACCGCGCCAGGAGCCCTCATGACCGACCGGTCGACCGAACCAGCCCCACCGAACGAGCCCGCCGTCGACGCCCTCGTCGTCGAGGACCAGCTCTTCTCGATCGTCCCTGAGTGGGTCATCGAGGCCGACATCAGCGACCCCGCCTTCCGTCTCTACGCCCTGCTGCTCCGGTACGGCAACGGCAGCGGCGTCCGCATGCCCTCCCGCGCCACCCTCGCTGAGCGGCTGCACCGCTCCACGGACGCCGTCGACCGCGCGCTGCGCAACCTCGAGGAGAAGGGCCTCGTCGTCATCGAGCGGCGACGCCGCGGCGGAGTCAACCTCTCCAACCTCTACTACCTGCGCACCGCTCGCCCTGCTGCCGTCGACGGGCCTGATGGAGAGGGGGGTAGCCGCTCTTCTGCGGCCACTCCTCCCAGTACGTCTGGCGATCAGGCCACTCCCCCGCGGCAGAACCCGCCGGTCACAGCAGGGGGTGGCCGCACTTCTGCGGCTACTGGCCGCGAAACTGCGGCGGGGGTGGCCGCAGATCTGCGGCCCGACCCAGAGATCTCTACCCAGAGAAGTTCTCCTCCTCCCCCTCCATCCCCCGCACCGAGCGCCTCCCAGCGCGCTGCGCGGGAGGAGGAGGTGGAGTTCCTCCACAGCCTCAACATCGACCCCCAGGGAGGCCTGGACGTCATCGTCGAGATGTGCGCAGCGTCCCGCACCGCCCACGGACTCGGCACCGCGTGCTGGCAGGCGCCGCACCTGCTCGCCGCCCTGGAACTCGCCGTGCGACGGCGGCTGTGGCCGGCGCGCTTCGCCGCCACGGCGCTGCTGAAAGTCGCAGCGGACCCGGCCACCCGTTCCCCCATGCGCCTAGCCGAGGCGGGACCGTGGTGGGACGAGGCGTCCAAGCCCGAGCACGCCTCCGGCCTCAGCGCCGAGGACGTCGACGCCCTCGAAGCCCGGCTGCAGGCACTCGACGGTGGTCGGATGGCGCTGCAGCAGCAGGCTCGCGCCGAGCTGACGCAGGAGAGCATGCCGCTGACGCGCACCACGGTGCTGCGTCGCGCCTGCGAGATCCTCGATCGGCGGGCGGCCTCATGAGCGCCCCGGCAGCGCTCATGGCCCTGCCCTGTCGGCCGGAGCCGGCGGCCGCTGCTGGCGTCGGAAGGGCGGGAGCAAGATATGCATCTGGTACCCAGATGCGTCGTCGCTGCCGCGCCGGGGTCCGCTCGCCGCGCCTCGCGGGCCCCAGCGGGGGCGACGTCGACCGGGCGCGGTCGTCGTCATGGGCTAGCGCCGGGTGGGGCAGGTGCGCGCGGTGAGCGCCGACCTGCAGCGTCCTGGTCGGGCACGTCGGTACACCCGCGCCCGCGACCGGCAGGTCAAGTTCCGGGCCACGGCCGAGGAGTACGCGCTGCTGACCGAGGCCGCTCGCTCGGCGGGACTGACGCCATCGGGGTACGCCGCCGAGGCAGCACTGGCCGCTGCCCGGGGTGTGCGGGCACCGTCGCTGACTCCGGTCCGTGAAGCTCTGGTGGAGCTCATGGCCGCCCGTACGCAGGTGCGCCGGGTCGCGGTGAAC
This sequence comes from Quadrisphaera sp. RL12-1S, assembly GCF_014270065.1. Classification (NCBI taxonomy): domain Bacteria; kingdom Bacillati; phylum Actinomycetota; class Actinomycetes; order Kineosporiales; family Kineosporiaceae; genus Quadrisphaera; species Quadrisphaera oryzae. The sequence goes on from NZ_JACNME010000011.1 coordinate 107,473, forward strand.
GTCAACCAGGCCGTCAGGGTGCTGAACGCCACGGGAGAAGCGCCGGAGTGGCTGGCCGCCGCGGTCACCATCACCGACCGCGCCGTTGAGCGCCTCGATGGGGCGGCTGCCGAGCTGGTCCAAGCCGCGCGACGCTCTCAGCGCTCGGCGACCGCTCCCCCGCTGGCGCTGACCGCACGGGAGGGGGCGTGATTGGCAAGGTCGTCCGCGGCAACGACATCGGCGGGCTGCTGCGCTACCTGTTCGGTCCCGGCCGGGCCGACGAGCACATCAACCCCCATGTCGTGGCGGCATGGGACGACGGCGTGGTCGCCGCCCACACTCCGGGGAACGACCCGCGACTCAAGCGCCTGACGGCCCTGCTAGAGCAGCCCCTGGCCGCGCTCGACAACCGCCCCTCACCCGCGGTGTAGCACTGCCCTCTGCGCACGGCCCCGGGAGATCGAGAGCTGACGGAGGCTGAGTGGGCTGACATGGCTGCCGAGGTGCTGCACCAGACGGGTCTGGCCCCTCGGGGTGACCTCACCGGATGCCGGTGGGTGGCTGTTCGCCATGCCGACGACCACATCCACCTCGCCGTCACGCTCGCGCGGCAGGACGGACGGCGGGCCCGCGCGTCCCATGACTACGCGCGGCTCGGCGCGGCGTGCCGGACGGTGGAGGAGCGGTACGGGCTGACGGTGACACCGGCCCGGGACCGGACGGCACCGAAGCGGCCTACGCGGGCGGAGAACGAGAAGGCTGCGAGACAAGGGCGCGCGGAGACGCCGCGGCAGCGGCTGCGTCGGGAAGTCCGGAGGGCGGCGCTGGGCAGCAGTGACCTTGGCGGCTTCCTCCAGCAGCTGGAGGCGGCAGGGCTGCAGGTCCGCCTGCGCCACAGCGGGCTGGACCCAACCACGGTCACGGGCTACTCCGTTGCGGATCCAGGAAACCAGACGGCAGCCGGCGACCTTGTCTGGTTCGGCGGCGGCAAGCTGGCGCCGCACCTTTCCCTACGTCGTCTTGTTTCGAGTTGGAACACAGTCCCGCTAGTGACGACACCGACAGTCTCCACGACACTGCAGCGTCGCGACCTATCACTGGCTAGGGTTTTAAAGCTTACGTCGCAGGTCGTGGCGAGCGCTGAACGTGGCAATCTCGCTGCAGGCTCAGCCCTGGCCGCTACAGCGCTCCTCAGGTCCGGCGCCCTGCGTCGTCGGCAATGATGACCCCTTCATCGGTCAAGAAACACGATAAAGCCGAAGGTGTGGCGAGTCTGACCAAGAGAAACTTTCTCACCAGGCATCCCGCCGAGATGGCCGGCAGAACATTCAATGCTCTAGACGTTGGCAGGCGCAAGCGACGTCTGAGGGAGTTGTCATCGAACTAACATGCTTCAACTCGGCCGAGCCATAGTCGCTTGTTGCATATCGCTTCAGAAAATCCTCATAGGCCTTCATCTGCGATAGGTACTTTTTGTCCGGACAGGCCTTTCCGCTGGTGCTCTTAAACTCAATTAGATGCACCCTGGAAACATTTCCATATGAGGCGAGCATAACATCGAATCGACGACCCGCCGCCCGCTCCGGACCTTGCGTGCCACGAAGCCTCGAGAGATGATCAACGCAAAATTTCTTAAGTCCCCCCTGGCCGGGCGGCGGCACCATTTCGCGGTCCTCCGCGCCAAGGATCCAATAGTCGCGATCCTCGGCCGAATCATGACTCCTGTAGTCGAGGTCACCCTCGACCAATACATGATGAGGGACATACTGCGCAAGCAAATTGCGTAGATGGCTAACCTGGTTGCGGGTGGTAATGAGTACACGTAGCCAGAGGTTCTGCTCGTACTCAACCAGGCCAAGCGAGTCCGACAAGGCTGACTCTTGATGTGCCTTATGGCAAGCCATCACCGCCTCGGCATAACTATACGAATCAGCCGGCCAAGCATCTCCTGCCGTTTCCAATATCGCGTCAAATCCTTGACTGTCAATCAGGTGCTCGAAGCCGCGCGGCCCCGCTTCGCCATCCGCCTGAGCGCGCCGGGCCAGGATAAGTACGGACGCCACCCTTGCGGTTGCGACGACCAAGCCAACATCTCCCTGAATTTCCGCGCCAAGATGAATGTGGCCCGTCACGAACCCTGGGTCTTGGCCTCGAATGAAACCTTGCACGACGTCCTCAGCCAAGGAACCCACGAGGACGTGTTCAGATAACACCTCTGGATAATTTGATCCGGCAGCCGGCCCACCCAACTTGGTGCTCTCGTCACGGGCCTGCCTCAGGAACCTGGCCGCAGCACCTGGGGCGGAGGTAAGCGTCTTGGCCCGCAGGGGGTTGGGCCAAACGACCTGGATGGGGGGATGCGATTGACTCACTAGGGGTGACAGTCGACTTCGGAGGCCGGGGGGGAGAGAATTGATGCCAACAGTCTGCAACTCTCGCTGAAATTGATGAATCCAGTTGGCGCTCCCTCCCGAGTAGTCGGCAAATTGCGCGCGCCGAATCCATTCTCGGAGCTGCTGATCCGCGCGCACGGTCGGCATTCTCGAGACTCCCTATCCGTCGGGGTTTAGCAAATAGGTTGCAATGCTACTCGTTGACGAGCGCCGCCAATATAGGCAAGCCCAGCTTGTCGAAAAAGGCCCTATTCCTCTCAGTCGCTGAGTTAACGAGCCCGTCGAAACTGATCACTTCAATGTAGGCGCGGTGGCGATCATTGAATCCGAAGTAGCCGAGATTGTCATGAGTAGGGCGCAGATTTGACACGTCGCACCTCTCGATCATTTTCTCGGTAAGGTCCGCGATGATGTAACAGAAAGCGGGGGGCTCATGCGTCGGCGGGATGGGCCTGCCCGCCGCCGTCTTTACTCCACCCTCTCGAATTCTTTTCACGTAGTCCAGGCACTGCGTAATGGGGTTCTTGTCCTCAGTTGCATCCTTGCGCATTGGACGTTTGATCTCAACGACTACAATTGAAGTTAGCGGCAGCCTCTGACCCTCGGCTGCCAATACTGGCGCATCGACTAATCTCGTGGCCACAATGTCAGGTTCGGTTGTGGAGTCCGACATGGTGATGGGCATGCTGCGAAGCGTCTTATCTGACGCGAGGTAGTCGTGAAAGGCCAGTCGCTCATCGACAATCCATAGATTCGAACCATCCATAGCGAACTCACTGGAGTCCTTCCGCATGGGAACGATGAGTGAGTGGATCGCGTCTTCACGGCTGTACCTACCCTCTTGATCGGCCCGGATCAACCTCGCCAGGAGGTCAAGAACCGTGCGTCGTCGTGACACGTAGGCAGCCAAGTCCGACTGATTGATTTCACTAACCGTCGAGAGATAGTCCGCCAAGCGTTCCGGATAATCTTCGCTAGCACCGGCATCCGCCTCAGCGAAAATTTCCTGTCCGCGAGCCAAAGCCTCAGATTCAATTCTCTGCAGATGCCCATGCAGCTGCATCTCTAGTTCATGATCTTTGATCGCCGGATCTACGGTGACCCCACGCTCTTCGATCTGCCTCAAGATTGGCCGATACCGCGGCGCCCGTTGACTAACATAAGCATGGACACGCTCCTTTCCCTGCTCTTTAGCCAAGCGCAGAGACTCCTGCAAAATATCGCCAACCTCAAGAAGAACGGCGGCCCTAATCTCTTCTAGAGTCGGATCGCCCGCAAAAGCCTGACCGGCGACGCGGTCCGCGATGTCGAAGGCCGTCCTGTCCGAACGTACGCGCCCGTCAAGGTAGTCAGAAGTCAGGTAGCAGGCATAGACAAAGTCACCAGATCTAGAATTCTTGAGCTTTCCATGGAGGCCCGGCAATTTGCCGTTGAGACTCTCATCAAGCACCACCCGACTTCCCGCACACCAATAAAGACGCGGCAGCGCATTTCGAGTCGACGGCTTGAGTCGGAGGTTGAGCATCTCGAAAGCCCGCTCCCCCACCTCAATTCTCGAACGAGAGAAGTCTGAATCGACGAAGTCATCCATTAGATCAACAAGAGCAATCGACTCGTCGTCATCCTTGATGACCATCGTAGGCGCACCGCCAGCCCGCAGGAAGTACCAAATGCAGTGCTCGAAGACTTCGCGCGCGATAGCGTCAACCCCCTTGGGGGCCTGCTGCTGAAACGACTTCTTGAAGCCGTCAAGACTTACGACCGTTCCTGGCTGTGTGAGTGCGTCGATCTCACTGTCATGTTCCACCTCCCGCTCAATAGAGAAGCGGAACCGCCGTCCTTTGAGGCTGCCGCTCTCGTCTTTGAAAGTGCTGTGGATTGAAACCCTATCAAAGGCCTTGAGCCACAGAAGGCGCCCTACTCCTCGGCAACCAAGGTTCGATTTGAAGTCACTGTCGAGTGTTTCGAAAGACAGCATGTTCTCTCTTGTGAATCCGACCCCGTCGTCTTGAACACTGAAGCCTGTGATCGGCTTCAACGGGGTGCGCCCAGGGCCGGTCTGGCCGAGGTCGAGCTCGTCTTGAAGATCACGGTGCACCTGGACCTCAATGTGCCCCGGTGTAGCCGCCCCCTCTGGTCGAGCGTCGATCGCCTGGATGGCGTTCACGATCGCCTCTTGGAGGGGAAGGAGGGCGTGGCTCTTCGGCAGGCTCGTGTTGCGAACACGGCCCGCGAGGGAGGTCGTCAGCGCCATGATGTCTCCCCTCCTAGCGTTTGGCGCGACCCTATCGACGGGCACTGACTGCGCCGGGGCGCGAGTGGCTTCGAGGGCCCAGTGGCTCTTCCTGGCGGCCCTCGACGCCCGCCTGACCACCGCACGAGGACCCTAGAGCTCGTGGCGCTCTGGTGAGCAACTCACGAACGGCCCTCTTGCTCCGAGCAGGACAAGCAGTTGGGGATCAAGAAAGTTGTGGAACCAGGTGGAGAGCCCGAGCGCCGGGTCGCGGCGGAGAGCCTTCCACGAGCACCACAGAGCATCGAGCCGCACGACGGCCTCGCGGTGCTCTTGCCACTTGGAGCACCATCGAAACTCTCCACCCAGCGGGCGCCAGAAGGTGGCGCAGAAGTAGTCATGGACCCAGCTGTCAAGGTCGGGGTAGTCCTGCTCGCCCGTTGCGGCAACGCTTGAGCGGCCGCCGAGACTGGCGTCGGTGAGTGCGGCCTCGTCTGCGCGAAGCTCCAGCCGTGCCAGCCGGGAGTCGACTTCGGCCTGCCACCGCTCACTGTGCACATCGGTCATCGGTCGCCTCGGCGAGCCGACTCCTCGTAGTAGGGCTCCAGACGCACCTGGGCCACCCGCAGGCCGGTGGCCAGCAGGAGCGCCGTCCCCTTCGGCATCGCCCGCAGGTCCTCAGGAGGTAGTAGCCGCTGGCGGCGCAGGGAGGTCGTCACCGACCGCGATGCGCGCTGACGTCCGTCTCCGCCGCCGTCGGCGTAGGAGCGCACCGCGACGTCGTGCTCACCCACCAGGCGGCTGACGTCCTCGGCGAACTTGGCGTCATCGATCCCTGCACCAACGAGCTTCACCGTGGCCGCCGACCACAGCGAGTCCATGCCGGCCTCGCCCCAGACGCGGACGCCCTGGCGGTAGGACTGCAACACCGTCAGTGGCACCACGCCGCGCGACCCGAGGTGGGAGTACAGGTCCGGCAGGTCGGCGATCTTGCAGATGTTCGCCGCCTCATCCAGCACGACGACCAGCGGCGGATCGAGTCGCGCACCGGCGGACCGCTCCGCAGCGCGGATGCCGTCGTGCATCAGCCGGTCCACCAACGCGGCCACCAGCGGCGCCGCGGTCCCGGCACCGTTCTTGGACAATAGATGCAGCGTCTGCCGCGACGTGACGAACGCAGCGGTGTTGAACTCCTCGCCCCCCGTGGCGCCGCTAATCCGTGGTGGCACCAACCAGCGCATGATGACCGGGTCCCGCAGCGCGGAGGCAGCGGTGCGTGCGGTCTCATAGACCCCGTCACGGGTCTCGACGGCGCCGTTCTGCCATCCGACGACCGCAGCGGCCGCCGCATGGTGGCCGTGCGCGCGCAGGAGGTTGGCCGCCGTTAAGACGGCGGGCTCGGTGAGTGACTCGTAGACCTCCGGCAGCGATCGCTCTGACAGGGCAGCAGCCATCAGGAGGTTGGCGAGCAGGTCGCGGGCTGCGCTGGACCAGAGGTCGCGCCCGTCGTTGTCACCGCGGATCTCGGTGATGAAGTGCCCGGCCAGCCGGGTCGCCTCTTCGACGGTGGTGACCCCACGCAGAGGGTCCCACCACATCGCCTGCGTCTGCCCGATCACGCCTTGGGGGTCGAAGACCCATACCCGCTCACCGGTCTAGGCGGCCCGCTCGGCGGCGGTGGCCTCCCATAGGTCCGGCTTGATCGAGGTCGCCAGGACCGGGCCAGGGGCGTTACGGACGATCGGCACCGTCAGCGTCGTCGTCTTGCCGGCCCGGGGCGCCATCACCGCCAGCAGCACGTCCTCCCACGACGCCCGCAGCCGCGGACCGCGAGGTACGAGCACGCCTAGCGCCAGGCCGACGTCATCAGCAGTCACGTCGCGTTCGGGCAGCTGCGCCAGCGACCGGCGCAGGCGTCGAGCTCGCTCCTTCGCGGGGGCCGGGGTGAGCGGCGCCACCTCGTTCGCCTGCGCAAGGCCCTCGACGGGGGCGAGCACTCGCCGGCCCAGGACCGTGAGCGCCATTCCTGCCGCAGTCACGAGGGCAAGGAGCAGGAGGCTCACGACGACAACGGCCCACGTCGGTGTCCCCGGCCACACCGCCTCGACGCCGTCACCAACCAGGAGCCGCACGAAGTTGACGCCGAACGGCGGTGACATCCACCCGTTCCCAGCGAGCCAGGACGCCGTCGTCCCGGCCAGCCGTACCAGCCATGCGAGCCCGACAATGCCCCACACGACTCCCAGCAGGGCCATCGGCAGGCCGAGCCCAGGCGCTGCAGCGCCGCGGGGCTCCAGGGCGCGGGTCACGCGCACAGCCCGCGCTGGCGACCGAACAGCCAGTCACGACCCCGACACAAGCGCGAGGCCCTCGGCGCCCTGCCGCCCAGAGTGCTCGGGCGCGCTGGCATTGAGCACGACACCATCGCAACGCAGCCCATGATCGTTAAGGTGCCTAGGGCCTGAGTCGAGCACCGCTGGGCGGGCGGACGACCTGCCTGGCCCCCCGCCCACCCAGAGAGTCCGCTACGCGGCGTCGACCGTGTCCCGAAGGGCCTCAGCCGCCTCGACCGCCATGTCGTGCTCGTGGCGCTCCAGGTCGCCATCGTGAAGCTCCGACAGCACAGAACCGGTGACGGGGTCGGTGAAGACGGCGGAGCGACGCAGATACCGGCTTCCGCAGTGTTCACAGTCGTCGACGACCTCAGATAGTTCGACGGATGGAATCTTCGCTGCGTCAAGCCCGCCAAATAACTCGGGAGTGTGCACAATAATCCCCATCGTAGTATTTGTATGATACAAGCAACACTATTCCTGTGCGGCCCGCGCTGGCCAGGCTTGTCGCCTGTTCGGCGCAACGGCGGGAGCAGCGACTCGCAGCACGCCCTGGCTAAGAAAGCGCCGCAATCACTCGACACGGCTCTCAACTGAAGAGCGCCGGCTCGTCGACCGACGTCGGCCGACCGGTGGGGCGCACGGCGCTATCGGTGTCGTACAGCCGCGCTTCGTCGCCGACGTACTCCAGCTCTACGGGGATGCCGACCCGCTGCCCGGTCTTGATGAGGTACTTCCCCCGCCCGGGGTGGCGAGCGCCGGCCTGCCAGGACTCCGGCGCCGACCAGGATGCGACCATCGCCCGCTCCTTGTCTGACAGCGGCACCACCGCCGAGACCGCGTCCAGCTCCCGCGGCGGCAGCCCGGCCAGCACGGTGACCGCGTTGCGCTCGACGAACCCGCGGGCCTTGGCCCGGTCCTCCTCGGTCGGCAGCGCGGAGAGGTCGTCGAGGGAGTGCGTCGCCATCGCGTGAGCGACGTCGCGGCCCCGGTAGACCCGGGTGAGCGCGTCAGCGTGGTCGACCAGCCCGGGCGCTCCCCGCAGGGCCCGCCACAGCTCGTCCATGACGGCGAAGTACTTGCGCCGCGGCGCCAGCCCGGCCTCGGCCAGTGCGGTGGAGGCGTCTATGGTCGCGAAGCCGTAGGACCAGGTCGACAGCATCGCCGCGGCGACCAGGGTGTCCCCGGAGGCAGCGACCGCGGAGATGTCGACGCTGACCGCCGGCGCTTTCAGGTCGATGGGCTGCGTCGTGGGCCCGTCGAAGACGCCCCTGAGAGAGCCCTCGCACAGCAGCGCCAGGGTCTGGCGCAGCTCTTTGGTCTCGGCGCGGTAGGCGTCGTGGTCGTCGAGCTCGGAGGCGGCGACGAGCCGGTCGGGGCCCTCGCGGACCACTTTGAGCACCTCGGGGATCGTCGGGGACATCTCCTGGCGCTGCGCCGCGGTCATGCCCGCGGGGAGGCGACCGCGGGGCTTGCGGTCGGTGAGCAGGTCGACGGCCGCGCCCAGGACGACCTCCTCGCCGTTGGTCATCCCGCCGTGGCGGCGGACCAGGGAGCACAGCGCGAGGGTCGCCGACAGGCGCCGTCCGCGGACCTCCAGGCGCAGCCGGTCAGCAGCCTCCCCGCTGAGCTGGCTGAGCGCTGAGCCCAGCGGCCCGGCGTCCAAGGGGTTGATGCGGTCCAGGCCCCGTCCGACGCGGATGACCTGCCCGCCGGCGGCCTCGACGATGGCGGAGTAGTCCGGCTTCAGGTCACCCAGGAACAGCGGCCGCACGCCGAAGGCCATGAGCCCGCGGGCCAGGCGCTTCAGCGCCGCGGACTTTCCGGTCCCGGGCTGGCCGAGCAGCGTCAGCCCGCGGTTGGTGACCAGGCCGGCCTCGAGCCAGGCGAAGGGGTCCAGGCAGACGACCTCGCCCCACATCATGTGGCGCCCGAAAGGCACCCCGACCGACGGCGCCCCGGAGCCGGCGACGAAGGGGAACAGGCCGCAGGCCTGCACGGTGGTGGCCTGATACTCCGGGGCGACGCCGGCGTGGGCGAGTCGCCCGGCGCCGCGGTCGCGCCAGCCCCAGGCGGGGGCGACGACGTCGGGCAGCGCCGGCCGGGCTGCCGCGCGGGCCGCCCTCGCCGTCGTCCTGCTCTCTCGACGGACGGCGCGGCTCATGCGAGCACCCGCCCAGCGACGTGTGCGGGGTGCAGCCCCGCGGGCAGCGTGGTGGCGAAACCGAGGGCTTGGGAGCCCCACAGCCGGCGCAGCCGGACCTTGGACTGGTCGGCCCGGGCCTCGGTGTCGGCGATCGCCGCGGCCAGCGCCGTCGGGTCGTCCCCGTCCAGCACCGTCGTCGTGACGTACAAGCTCATGAGCACGACCCCGGCCCCGAGCGCCTCCTCACGGGCCGCTGCCACGGCGCGTTCGCGGTCGGCGATGTCGCGGGCCGTCGCGTCGCGACCCTGGCTGCGCCGGTAGGCGTCGCGGAACGCGGCAGCGTTCACCTGGCTCTCCAGCACCCGGGCCGCGGCGCCTGCGGGCAGCGGCCGGAACAGCAGAGTGACCCGGCGCGGGAACCGCCCCGGGGAGAGCAGCCGAGTGAGCACGTTGGCGGTGACCTGCTGGCGGGGTGCCTCGTGCCAGGCCCAGGAGACCGAGGTGCCGGAGTCGTGGCGGTAGGTGCCCCAGCTGTCCTCGGCGGCCACCGGGCCGGCCTCGCCCCAGGCGAGCAGCGGGCAGGTGCCCGCGCCGGAGGAGGAGGGGAGGGCGTCGTCGAGCAGGGCGTTGACGTCGCCGCGGCTGGCGGGGTCGAACGCGGTGCGCACCGTGCCGGCGAGCTCGGCGGCACTGGCCCGACCGAGGACGGTGACGCCGCACTCCCCGAGCGCGGCCTCCATGCCGGTCAGGGCGCGGGCGACCTCGGCGGTGCGGTCGGCGAGGTCAGGCAGCCGCTCGCCGGCGCGGGAGGGGTCGAAGGTGATGGAGACGCGGGTGTCGACGTCGGCGGCCGCCGCGGGCGAGCGCAGGATCAGGTCGCGCAGCAATGCGAGGACGTCGGCGGGTGCGTCCGGGTGCAGCCGGGAGGCGACGTTGCGGGCCAGCGTCGAGCCCGGCTCCGGTGCGGTGTCGACGGTGACGGCGACCCAGGCCACCAGCGGGTCGAAGCCGCGCGAGGCCAGCCAGGAGTGCCACGAGGCGACCCACCCGTCAGCGGCGTCGCTGTCGACCAACCACGTCGAGGACGACGCGCAGCGCAGCGTGGCGGTGAGCATCCCGGAGCGCTCGTCATGCACCAGCCCGAACGCCCCGCCGCGACCGTCGGCCACGGACAGCAGCCGCGTCGTGGCCAGGGCTCCGGGGAGCTGCCAGGCAGAGGGGTGCTCGACGACGACGCCTGACCGCAGGCTGGTGTACCCGCGCATCCGCGCCCAGGTGAACTGCCCGCGGCGCAGGGCGACGTCGGTCAGCGGGGCGCCGTCGAACCGCGCAACGGTCAGGGCCGCGACGAGCGCGCAGGGCAGCGCGACGACGATCCCAGCCCGCGCGGAGGTGCTGAGCGCCAGCAGCGGCAGCACGATGCACGCCAGGACGACGGCGGTGGCGAGGGCGCCGAGGCCGAACAGGCCGATGCCGCGGGTACGGCGCCAGCCGCTGTAGGTGCGTGGTGGCTGCGCCGCCATCGAGGCCGTCGACGTCGTCGTGTGCGGTCGCATGGCGGTGGTGCTCATCGGTTCTCTCCTGCGGAGGTGTTGGTCATGGCGCCGCCGGCGATGTGGCTGGCGGCGACGGTCGCGTCGTAGGCGCCCTTGGCGGCCGCGACGCCTGCACCGGCGACCCCGCCAGCGGCACCGGCGCCCGTCGAGCTGCTCGCCGCCGTGGACGCAGCACCAGCGCTGGTACCGGACACCGTGGAGGACGCAGCGGTGGTCGAGGCGGCCCCGCTGGCCGCACCGCTCGCCCCACCGCCGGAACTGCCAGGCGCTGCGTAGGCCGACGTCGCTGCCGGACCGAGGTCGGCCTTCATCTGCGTGGCGTGAGCACCCGCGTCACCACCGGAGCCCGAGCCCGCACCACGGAGTGCCGAGACCCCCTGTGCGCCGGCGGCGGCGAGTGACAGCGTCGTCGACAGGCCGCGGCTCGGGCCGCCGCTGTCTCCGGTGGCCCAGCTGAAGAACCGCATGAGCACCGGTAGGGCCACGACGCTCATCACGATCATCGACAGGCCGACGATGACGGTGCGCGGGTCACCACCGGCCTGCAAGGAACCCTCCGGCCCGGCCGTCATGCGCAGCGCGACGGCGTACACGAGGGCTGCGACGGGCTTGTAGGCGATCAGCGCCAGCATCCAGGCGAGCACCTTGCCCAGCCACGGTCGTCCGTAGCCGGTGACGTTGCGGGCGGCGGCGAGCACCAGCAGACCGGCGAGGACGACGACGGCGCCCTCGCGGAACATCATCAGCACGGCCTGGATGAGGCCGGCGAGCATGACGAGCAGGCCGATGACGATGGCTGCACCGGCGGAGTTGATGCCCTGCAGCCCGGCCAGGGCCACGAGGCGCTCGACGACCTGGCCGCTGGCGGCACGGTCGAGCACCCAGGAGGAGAAGTCGTCTCCGGCGCGCAGCGCCAGGGCGGAGCCCGTGATGCCGACGGCGGCCCACAGCGCGAGGGTGACGAGCCCGCGGCCGATGTCGAGCAGCGGGTCCAGGCGGTGGGTGATCGCCATGCGCACGCCCTGCCAGGTCACACCTGCGGCGGCGATGACGAGGGAGAGCCACCAGACGTCATCGCGGATGGCCAGGGCGGGGGAGTTCGCGACGTCGATGGCGGGTACCTCGACCCACCAGCCGATGGTGGTCTTGATGACCCAGGTCGCGCCTTCGCGCATGGCGTCGGCGAAGGAGTTGCCGAGGCTGGCGGTCGCCGCGTCTGCGACGGCCCCGACCACGCAGGCAGGCGGGTTGAGCGGGTCACACGGCATCAGTTGTCACCTCCCACCGCGGGCTGGGCGGGGTCGAAGACCGTGATGCCTGCGGGGACGTCAGGCAGCTGGGCGACGACGCTGTTCCAGGAGCCGGCGCTGGGGGCTAGCAGGTGCCAGTCGTCGTCCTGCCAGGTCATGACGACATCGACGCTGAAGACCTGCCGCGAGCCATCCGCCGCCGCGGCGGTCAGGACGAGCTGCACGTGCCGGTTACCGGCAGGTAGCTGCTCGACGTGGTAGCCGATCAGCCTGGCGTCACCCGCGGGCAGCGCCTGGCCGTCGCGGAGACCGGCCTGGACGCGAGCCTCGGCGTAGTCCTTCTCGACAGCGGCGTGCAGAGCCTGGCGGGCGGGTCCGGTGACCTGCTTCTCCAGGGCGGGACGGAAGGTGGTCGAGCCGGCTGTGGGGCCGGCGGCCCAGGAGATGTGGATGGCCGCCAAGACGGCGCCGAAGTCGGTTTTGCTGTACCCGACGTCGAGGGGGCCGTCGTGGCGGGTCGGTCCGGCGGTGGCCGAGACGGGCAGCGGGGTGCCCTGGTGGTCGACCCAGCTGAGGTCGCTCGTCGTTGTCGACGGCGCCGGGGACAGCTTCGGTGGGGTGGGTGCGGTGCTCTCCGGCGCGGTCACGCGAGGCGGACCATCGGCGCCGGGACCGTCGTCGAGGACGTTCCAAGCGGTCAGGGCCGTCGCGGGGAAGATGGCGGCGATGGTCGCCAGGACGGCGATCTGCCGACGTCGCCGCCGGTTCTGCAGTCGGGCCGGGTGGTGGGCGCGAGAGGCAGCGGCCCACCCGGTGCGGGGCGCGGCTGGATGCGCGCCAGGGGTGCGTCGTGGTGGTGGCACCAGCGGGGTGGCCATTCAGACCACCGCCCCGACGATGGCGGCGGAGAACGCGATGACCGTGAGCCCGCCGAGCACCCATGGGATGCCCGCTGCGCCGTCGGCGGCGACCGCGGAGCGGTTGCGTCGCCCGATCATCATCATGATCCCGCAGATCAGCAGGCCAGCGACGCCGGCGACCAGGCCGCCCCACTTCAGCCAGCCGAGCAGGGTGTTGACCGCGTCACCGAGCCCTGGTGGGGCCACGGGGGCGGGGTTGGGGATGGTGGCGGTCAGCAGCCAGCTCACGAGGCAGTCCCTTCCTGCTGGCGTCGCTGAGCTCTGCTCGTGGCGACGGGGGCGGGCTCGACCGCGGCCACGAGCCGGGCCACGGCCTTGACGTAGGAGGCGGAGGGGCTGCGGTGGTCGCTCGCCTCGTAGCGCCACCGCTGGACGTGCGGGACCTCGGTGATGGAAGCGACGAAGACGCTGAGCGCGCGTACTCGGGCTCGCGCTCCGAGTGGCTCCTGTCCGCGTCCGTCGCGCACCAGAGCGAGGTGGATCGCGGGTGCGGAGGTGACGCTGGTCAGGCGTCGCACCGCGTGAGTCGCGGCGATGACGCCGTCCACGGTCGCAGCGGCGACCACGACGCAGTGAGCGGTGCCGTGCACTGCGACAGGCGTGAGGTCGACCTCCCGGTAGGTGTCGGGCAGATGGGCGGCCAGGGTGCTGGCTCCACTGCCGCCGTGGGCGCTGACCAGGGCGACGTCGGTCGTGGTCGGTGTTGCTGAGGAAGGTTCGGGGCTGCCAGCCGGGAAGGCGGCTGGGCCGTCGAGGGGCGCGGGTGCGGGTGGCGCCACGGCATCGGGAGCCGTCGTCATCATCACTGTGGTTGTCATTGGACAGACACCTCATTCACATGAGTTGATAGCCGGACGCTACAACGCCACTCCGGCGATGTCACGCGCCCCGCACCGCCCCGACCAGCGATCACCGCGATCTGTGGACGGCGCGCTACGTCCTGCCCACCTGTGGAAACACCCTGTGGAAACGAGGCCCGCCATGACGACCCCCACCACTTCCGAGGCCACCGAGCTGACCGAGGGCCCAACCACCGAGATCGCGCTCAAGGCGGCGCGGCAGCTGCTCACCGCGCTCGCCCAGCACGGGCGCGACGAAGGTGAGCGCACCCGCGCCGAAATCGCCCTGGCCCACCTCGACGACGTCTGGCCCCTGCCCGTGCCCGTCAACACAGCGGATGTCGAGGACATCGACGAGCGCGGCGCCCTCCTGCTCGACGAAGCGATGAGCGCCCTGGTCACCGTCGTCGCCACAGCCCCGGAGGCGCAAGCGCGTGCCCGCGGGCTGCGCGCGCTGGAGCTGCTCACCTCCACCCTCGAGTTGCCCGGCGACATGCCCCCTGGCACTCCTCCGGCGCAGCAGTGAACGTCGCCGACACCCTCGGCGACCTCACCGGGCAGCTCGCCGGTCTCTACACCCAGCGCGGCCCCACCGTCACGAACGACCTCGACGTCGACGCCGCCCTGCACGGCCGCTCCGCCGTGCTCGCCCTGACGCGTGAGCTGCTCTTCTGGGGCACTCGGCTGCGCGAGGGCAGCCGGCCCACGCTGGTCGACGCCGAGACCAAACCCGCCCACGGCCTGGCCTGGCACCTGGCGCGGCATCCCATTCCCGAGGCCACGCGCTCGCCGATGGAGGTCGCCGCACTCGCTGCCCCCGGTTCGGCTGCCGAACGATGGGAGAGCGTCGCCACGCAGGCGACGCTCGCGCAGACGCAGTGGGACGCCACCCCCTCCAGCCGGCCGATGGGAGCTGCGGTGAAGACCGTCGTCGCCGACGCCACCGTGCTCGCCCTCAGCGTCAGCCACCTCGACCAGCGCCTCGCCACGACCGCGGCGGCCAGCGGACGCCTCGACGTCGCCGAGGCGCTCACCTCACAGGCGGTGCACGGCCTGCGCATCAGCGCCGAGGCGACGCTTCGCCACCTCGCCAAGGCCGAGCTGCCCGCCTGGCGCGCCGAGGTCCCACTCCGCCGACCACGACTCGAGGTCTTGCCGATGCGCAGCCCGGCCGACGTCCCCCGCGGACTGGCCCGCCTCATGTCGCTGCTGGACGCCGGGACCACTGTCGATCCGCGCCACCTGCACCTGGTGGTGCGTGGGCAGGAGCGGATCGCCACCGCTCTCAGTCGGGACTGCACCGCGCTGTGGCGCACCACAGCCGACCCGGCCGTCTTCGACGCCGGACGGCGCCTCACCGAGCTGCGCCTATCGCTGCAGCAAGCCGGACCGGCACTGCGCAAGGACATCGGCACCATCGAGCCGACCGACGCCAGGCCCCTGCTGCAGGTCAACGAGTGCCTGCGCGCCCTGACCTTCTCCCTGCCGCAGACCCTTCGCGAGGCACGACAGCGCGCCGAGCTGGTCGCCGACCAGGCCTCCACCCTGCTCTACAGCGTCGAAGCGGTCGGATCCTGCGTCCGCGCCCAGGTCACCGGCCGACGATGGCTGGCCGCGCACTGGAACGACGACGAGACCCACCAGTCCTGGCACAGGGTCGACCGGCTCGACCACTCGCGCATCGGGCCTCTCCTCGCCCTTGGGGAGACCGCTCTGGACCTGCTGACCCGACCAGCAGCGCTCGCTGCGATGTCGGCGCCCCAGCCGGCGGTGACGCAGTCCGCCAGCCGCTCACACGCCCTGGCCTGAGCGCTTCCTCACCCCATCTGCCGATTCAGCCGTCCACACCCGACAAGGGGAGCCATTGCCATGCCCAAGCACCGTCAGCCCACCCCGGCCACCCGTCGAGCGCGACCCGCCCTGGTCACCCTCGGAGCGCTCACGCTCCTGTGCACCGCCACCGGCGTCGCACTGGCCGCAACGAACGCCGCCGAGCCGTCACCGATTCCCTCGACGGTGGCGACGACGGTCGCGCCGACGCGTGACGCGACTGAACAACCCACCGCAACGACGACGAGCGCCCCCACGAGCAACCAGACCGACACCCCGGCCAACCCGGCCAACCCGGCCACCTCGGCCACCTCGGCCACCCCGGCCACCCCGGCCACCCCGAGGACGCAGGCCGGCGACGGCCAGACATGGCTGTCCGGCGCCTCCGGCGACGGTGCTGCCGACGGAACCCTCGGCCGGTGGCGCAGTGACCCCGTCGGCATCGTCGGCACCTGGGCCGACCAGGGCGACAACCAGACCCAGCTGTACGCCATCGCCCCCGGCGGGGAGGTCGCCGACTTCAATGGCGCGATCGACATCGCCCCCGGTGGCCTGCTCGAGGGCGACACCTGGGCCGCGGCCGCCACCGGCTCCTACGACGACCGCTGGCGACAGTCCTTGACGCGGATGGCGGCGCTGCGCGCCGGCAAGGGCACCACCTACATCCGGCCCTTCCACGAGTTCAACCTCGGCGGCGCCTACCCCTGGGCTGTCACCCCCGACCAGGCCAGCGACTTCACCACCGCCTGGAAGCGGTACCGCGCCATCCAGCAGCACGTGTTCCCCGATGCCAAGCTCGTCTACGGCGTCAACGTCACCAGCTCGGGCACCGACCTGGACTGGCGCACCACGTGGCCCGGCGCAGGGCAGGCTGACGTCCTGGGCGTCGACTCCTACAACGGCTGGCCGACCATCACGACGGCGGCCGAATTCGACAAGCAGCTCGACGCCCGAGGCGCCGATGGCATTCCCGTCGGGCTGAACGCCTACAGCGACCAGGCCAAGACGTGGGGCGTCCCTCTGGCGGTCCCGGAGTGGTCCGGCCGCGCCGAGATGGGCGACGAGCCCGCGTACGTGACGGGGATGGTCGACTGGTTCGCCGAGCACGCCGGTCACGGACCGGGCCAGCTCGTCTACGAGATCCTCTTCAATGCCCCGCAGGACGACGGGAACTTCCAGCTTTTCGCTGACGACTCGAGGATGCCCGCGTCTGCACAGGCGTACGTCGACGCGGTCGCGTCCACCGAGGCGGGCCGCGCAGCCGACGACTCCTCGTCATCGGGTGAGTCGACCGCGGAGCAGAACGAGGACCCGCAGCCGGCGCCCTCCACGGCCGGGACCGCCACCGCGACTACCGAGCCGAGCCGGCCGATGAAGGACGCGGACACTCCCGCTTCGCAGGCCGACGTCGACGAGCTCGTGGCGCGGCTTGACGTGCTTTTGGACCGTCTCGAGCAAACTTGACACCTCGCACGATCGTCCTAGGTGTCGGTGGCCGGGGCAAGCATCGCGCCCGTGGCCGGAGGGATGGCGAAGGAGAGTGCACCGCTGCCCGCGTGAATTGTCGCCGCCAACACGGAGCGACGGCTCGCGGCAGAGAAGGCGATGCGCCAGCGGCGACCGCCGGGCAACCCGTTCGTGTGGGTGGTCGGCTCGGAGGCTGACTACCCGGGGATCGTGGTCGATCGTCGCCGCGTCGGTGCCGGCTGGCAGATCTACGTGGCCTAGCCCTCACCGCGGCACGAGCTGATGCAGCAGTGGCTCGATGCCGAGCAACTGCTGCCCTACGAGAGTCCGCGGGCGAGTCCGTCGGCATCGTGATGACGCCTGCAGGAGGCGCCCCCCCCGGGGGGGCCTCCGGCGCAGTCGGCGGGTTGGTGCAGCGGCTCACCGTGCGACGCCCGGGGCGCGTCCCGACGACGGTCGAGGCGGCTCACCAGCGGTGGTCCGTCGCCGAAGACCAACCACGAAGAGGGAGTGGGGTGACCGGGCGGTTGATCCAGGAGCGGCACGATCCTGCTCGGCCGGGCCCGTCACGAGAGCGGCCCAGGCACTACGCGCTGTATCGTACGACGCACCCAGGTGAGACGGACCACCGAACAGGGCAAATGCGACTCGAGCACGCGGTGTGACGAGAACCGGTCCGAGGGCGTCTAGCCCGTCCGCTCAGCGGTCGTCAACGAGACGATCTCCGGAGCATGATCTCCATCCGGTCGCGAAGATCTAACGGCCAGATGATCGATCATGCCGTCGCCGCCGCGACGAGGCATCGCAGCAGTCGCTGCCCCATAGGGCAGCCACCCAGTCGATGTCCGCCTGACGAGCAGCTCGGAAGGGGATGGGAGCCATGGGCGTAGCGATAGCTCTGTACGAGGACCAGCCCTCACAACCGCATCCCAACTCCCTGAAACGCAAGAAGCGCCTCACCCGGGCAGAGATCCGAGACAAGAACCGTCAACCGGGGGCGGTGGCCCACCTCGACGACGAGGAGACGCTGTCACGCTTCGTAGCGGACGCAAACACCCATGGGCAGCCGATGCTCTCGCGGTGGACGCCGTTCGGACGGAGCTGGTACCACCCGCCTGAGGAGGTCGCGGTGATCGCTGTTGAAGTAGCAAGGGCCCTTGCAGTCGCAGAGCCTGGAAGCGACACCGCGAGGATGTTGGAGGACCTACTCGGCTTGGCCAGGCGCGCAGTTGCCGAGGGCTTGTACATGGCGGTACTTCCGGACTAGAGCTCCCATAGCCATTGATCCGCTGCTCGCGACACCAGCGGGTAGCGCTAGCGGTCCAACCGCCGTGGATGAGGGCGATGGTGAAGTTCGATAAGCGATCCCCATCCGTACTCTCCCGACGAGATGCCGAGTCGCGCAGTGGGTCACGCCGCGAGGTCGAGCCCACGGAGCGCCTCACGCAACTGCTTCAGGTGAGCCGCTGGTGCTTCGACCATCGGAGAGCGCACCGCGGCGTGCGCAATCACCCCAGCTGCCACTAGGGCTGCCTTGGCCATCACCGCCGGCGGTGAGGTCCGCAGCAGGGCCTCAGCCAGTGCCACCTGTGCCGCTGCACTACGGCGAGCTGCCGGGAGGCGACCGGCGCGCACGTCAGCGATCAGAGCGGCGTTGCGGTCGGCGACCACGTTGCCGGTGACACTGAGGACGCCGGTGGCGCCGCAGGCCAGGTACGCCAGGTTCAGCTCGTCGATACCGCAGTAGTACGCCAGCGATGTGCTGGCCATGACGGCCATGGCTTCATGCAGGTCCCCCCTGGCGTCCTTAATGCCCAGGATCCGGGGATGAGCAGCGAGCTCGACCAAGGTGGAGCGCTCCAACGTCGTGCCGGTGCGCGCAGGCACGTCGTAGAGCATCACCGGTAGGTCAGCAGCGTCGGCAACAGCTCGACAGTGGGCGGCGATGCCGGCCTGGGAAGGGCGGGAGTAGTAGGGGCAGACCAGCAGCAGCGCATCGGCACCGACCTCGCGCAGTCCGTGAGCCCGCCCGACCGTGGCCGCCGTGTCGGGCGTGCCAACCCCGGCGATCACTCGGGCACGTCCCGCCGTGATCGAGGACACCAGCCCGACAAGCGCGTCATGCTCATCAGGGCGCAGCGTGGGCGCCTCACCGGTGGTCCCACCGACCACCACACCGTCGCAGCCAGCGGCTACCAAGTGCTCCACCAGTGCCGCCGTACTCGCCTCGTCGATGGCGCCGCCGGGCAGCATCGGCGTCACCATCGCCACCAGGTTGCGTCCGAAGGCCGTGGCAGCGTCCGTCAAGGTCACGCGGTGATCGTGACGGTGGACGACTGCGCGCGTACAGCGATGCCTTCTTGACATCACTGATGAAATCCTCTTCATGATCGATGTGGGCGCCTTGCGGTCACTGCGGACGGTCGCGGCCGTGGGCACGCTGGCAAAGGCTGCTGAGGAGCTGGCCTTCACTCCCTCCGCGGTCTCCCAGCAGATCAAGCGCTTGGAGCGGGAGGTCGGCGTGGCGCTGTTGGCGCCGGCTGGCCGGGGGGTGGTCCTGACCGCCGCTGGCCGGGCGCTGGTGGAGTCCTCCGCGGAGGTCTTCGATGCGCTGGAGCGTTGCCAGGCGTCTGCGAGGTCGGTCGCGGAGGGCACCGCCACAGGTGTTGTGAGGCTGGCGGCGTTCTCCACCGCCATCAGGGGTCTGCTGGCCCCGGCGCTGCCCGGCCTGTACGCGTCCCGTCCGCAGCTGAGCGTCCACATCACTGAGGCCGACCCCGAGGCGGCGCTTCACGGGGTGGACTCTGGACGTCAGGACCTGGCCCTGGTGCACGACGCCGATGGCGTCCTCCCGCTGCTTCCGCCATCGGTCAGCCACCTGCGGGTGCACCTCGACGCCGGCGACGTCGTCGTCCCGGGCGGACATCCCCTTGCGGCTCTGCGACGCCCCCTGGGGGATGAAGACCTCGTGGGCTGGTCATGGGTGACCAGCCCCCTGGGCACCGTGTGCCACGCCTGGTTTCGCAGGCTCATGGCCAGGTCCCCCCACGAGCCCGACGTGCGTCACCTGGTGGATGACTTCTCTACCCAGCTGGCCCTGGTCGCTGAGGACGGGGTGCTCGCGCTGCTTCCGCGTCTGGCTCGTCCAGCGCTACCCCGGGGGCTGGCGGTGTGTGAGCTGGAGCGCCCTCCTGTGCGTGAGGTGCACGCGGTGTGGCGTCGCAGCGCGGAAGAAAGCCCGTCGTTGCAGGCCGTCTTGGAGGCGCTTACGACGTCGGCATTGACATCGGTGTCGTAGGCGGCCGCGTCCAGGTCGTCGGCCTGCCAATCCGTGGCTCCGTAGCGGTCAGATCTCCACGGTGAACCCGAGGTCGATGTCGCAGGCTGCATGACCACCGCGCAGGCCCCAGTTCTCGGTGTCGCTCTCCCGCAGGAGCACCGTGACGTGATCGGCGGGAATGCCGAACGGAGTCAGGCGGGTCACCACCTCCTTGTACAGGCGGCGCTTGGCTTCGGTGGAGCGTCCGCTGAAGCAGTCAATGGTGACCAGCGTGTAGCGCTCGGGCTGCTCGAGTCGGGGTGGGACGGCGAAGCGGTGCGGCTCGTGAACGACCAAGCGGACGTGCTTGTCGCCCGGCGGGATGGCGAAGGCCGCGATGAGGGCGTCCTGGACGGCATCGATGATGCCGACCTCCTCACCCACCTCATAGCGGCGGCGGACGTCGATCTGCGAGCTGGGCACCGCTGCAGCCTCACAGTCCCGCTGCTCTCGATCAAGACGCTTGCGTGAGAAACGTGCCTGCTCGGCGGTGCACTGACCGATCCCATCTGCGACGAGCGGCGGCCTCGAGCGCGAGGGCGCCGCGACTTGCCTGTGGGCGGGCGGTCAGCAGTCGTCAGCGAGACGCTGACCGCGTTCCGCTTATCACCGGCAGTCCAGGGAGAGCTGCCAGCCAAGCTCGCGCAGTCCGATGCGTGCCGCCACGCGCCGTGAGGCCGGTGGCCGAGCCCGCCACTGCAGCAGCAGGCCATGGCGGGAGGCCTCGATGGCTGCTGCGGCAGCCACGAGGGGCGCGAGGTGCTGACCGCGCACCTCGGCGGCGGTCAGGACGCTGAGATGTGCGACGGCTTTGCCGGTGCCAGTGTCGCCGAGCTCATCCACCCGGCTCTCGTCACCAGCAGCCCAGCGCCGGTAGCCGGCCGCGGCGACGACCCCGGTAGGTCCGTGAGCGACGGCGATGCGGGAGGTCACCTCGGCCATGCCCGACTCGGCGCCCTCGGAGGGGTCGGTGCGCCTGAGGAGCGCGGTGAGTTCCTCGGCGCCTGGAGGCAAGAGCTCGACCTGGCCTGGAAGGGCCCGGCTGATGACGTCGGCGCCGGTGCCGTAGCTGAGGTGGGCGGGGCCGAGGTGCTGGTGCGCGCCAACCCAGCCGTACCAGTGGGTCTCGTCTCGGACCTGCGCCAGGTCCAGGCCGCCCAGGTGCTCGCGGATGGAAGCAGCGGTTGCGGCGTCGGGGACGGTGGTCAGGCTCTGCCCATCCACGACGACGATGCCGACCCACCCAGGTGGCGCGATCGCCGACCGCGGTGCGATGACCGGATCCAGCCCTGTCGACGAGAAGGCAGCCACGGGGACGCCAGCCTGGTGGGCCCACAGCCGACGTGCGCGTCGGACAAGGTCGACGACGGGATCATGCGAGCCATCATCCCCGGGATCGGCGGCGGCGTGGAGGTCATCGGCGCCCATGCCCGCGACGCTAGCCCCGAGCGGAGGGCGGTGTGCAGGGCCGTAAACGGCCTAGCGCTGTCCGGTGACCGATCCCAACTGCGACGGACAGCGGCCTCGACCGCCAGCGCATCGCGAGGAGGCCCGAGGCGGGCGGTCAGCGGTTCGCCTACGAGACGACCAGCGGTCGGCCCATGACGGCGCAAAGCGGAGTGATTGCGCACCCGAGCCAGCCCTACCGTCCCAAACATGATCACCAAGAGTGGGGCCACGCCATCACCCTCGGCCTCCACCGCGACCGTGGGGGCGTCGTCCGCATCGCGCTGGGTGCCAGCCTTCGCCGCCCTGGCCCTGCTGTGGGGCTGCTCCTTCGCCTTCATCCACATCGGCCTGCAAGCACTCACCCCCGTCCAGGTCGCCTTCTGGCGCCTGGCCCTGGGCGCCGTCACCCTGCTGGTCATCAGCGCCACCACCCGCACCCGCCTGCCCCGCACCCGGCGCACCTGGGCCCACCTGCTCGTGCTGGCCCTGCTGCTGAACGCCGCCCCCTTCACTCTGTTCGCCATCGGCCAGCAGAGCGTGTCCTCGGTGCTGGCCGGCATCATCAACGCCATCACCCCGCTGGCCACCCTGGTGGTGATCCTGGCCGCCTTCCGCGAAGAGCGGCCCACCCGAGCGCGCACCACCGGCCTGCTGATCGGCTTCGTCGGGGTCGCCGTCGTCCTCGGCGCCTGGCGGGGCTTCGCCGCCAGCGAGCTGGCCGGCGTGCTGGCCTGCCTAGGAGCAGTGGCTTGCTACGGCGTCGCCTTCCCCTACTCCCGGCGCTGCCTCGCCGGCAGCGGGGAAGGGCCAGTGGCGCTGGCCAGCGCGCAGGTGCTGCTGGCCGCGGGCCTGATGCTGCCGGTGCTCGCGATCACCGGCGCGGCCCCGACAGCACCCGTGACACCGACCGTGGTGATCGCGATGCTCGCGCTGGGAGCGCTGGCTCGGGGGTGGCCTACGTGCTGAACTTCCGCATCGTCGCGGCAGCAGGGGCCAGCACCGCCAGCAGCGTCACTTACCTGACCCCGGTGGTTGCTGCGGTAGTGGGGGTGAGCGTGCTGGGTGAGCACGTGCAGTGGAACCAGCCGGTGGGCGCGGTGGTGGTGCTGGTCGGGATCGCCGTCTCTCAGGGGCTGCACCGCGCGGTCGCGGCCCGGATCTCGCGCAGCAACTCCTCGCGCTCGTCCGGGTGAGGATGGTCATCGAGACGACACGACGTCCGTCGACTACAGAGCTCCACTGATCGACGTGCGCGAAGGACGTGTCGGACCTTCTGTTGGCACGCAGTGCAATCCCCGCTGCCGCGGTGGGCGGCGGTCGATGGAACGGCCGGCATCCACTGTCGAAGACGTCACCGTCGACAACCTGCGCCGCTCGTCCGCGGGTGGCTCCCGACGCCACGCCCCCACAGGTGAAGATGTCCCGGTGCCGACCCCCGCCGACCCACCGATGGAGCCCTCAGCCCCGGTGAGCCAGCCCCAGGAACTCCCCACACAGCTCCCTGCCGAGGGCGCCGGCATCGCCGTCCCGGACGAAGTGTTCGACCGCTACGCCCACCTCGTGCGCGCCACCCTCGGCGTGCCCGTGGGTCTGGTCAGCCTGGTCACCACCGCCGGGCAAGTCTTCCCCGGCGCCGAGGGGCTGCCGCAGCCCTGGCAGCAGACCCGCTGCACGGGACTGTCGCACTCCTTCTGCCAGTACGTCGTCGCCCGCGACGCCCCCCTGGTCATCACCGACGCCCGCCAGGACCCCGAGCTGGCCGGCAACCTCGCCATCACCGACATCGGCGTCATCGCCTACGCCGGGTTCCCCCTGCACGCCGCCGACGGCACCACGGTGGGCTCCTTGTGCGCCATCGACACCTCCCCTCGGGTGTGGTCTGAGCACGAGCTGGACGTGCTGTCCCACCTGGTGGCCACCGCCTCCAGTGAGCTGGCACTGCGCGCGGCCGCCGCACGTGCCGAGGACGCCACCCGCGCCGAGCACGCGGCCACCGCCCAGCTCCGCGGGCTGGCTGAGGTGGCCCTGGCCATGGTCGACCTCGAGGACGTCACTGACCTGGTCACCGTCATCGCCGAACGTGGACTGGCCGCCTTGGGCGCTGACGGTGGCGCCGTGGCCGTGCACGACTTGGCCGAGCCCAACGTGCTGCTGTCCTATGTGACGGCCAGTTACGGTCCGGGTGCCCAGGCCAACTACGCCCGCCTGCCCCTGACGACGGCGCTGCCGGTCTGTGAGGCCGCTCGCACCGGCACCCGCGTACTGGTGTCCGACCTGGCCGCTTGCCGGGCTTACTCCCCGGCGATGGCTGAGGTGGTGACCTCCACCGGGTCCCAGGCCTTCGCCAGCGTGCCGCTGCGTGCCGGCGGCCGCGTCATCGCCGTCCTCACCGCCGGGTGGCGGGCCCCTCAAGCTTTCTCCGCCGCGCAGCTGGAGCTGCTGGAGGCCTTCGCCGCCCAATGCGCCCAGGCCCTGCAGCGCCTGCAGTCCCGCGACGGCGAACGCCGCTCCGCCGCAGCTGAGCTGCACGCCGGTGACGTGGCGCGCACCTCCGCGGCGCGCCAGGGCGCGCTGGTCACCATCGCCCAGTCCCTGGCCGATGCCGACACCCGCGATGACGTCCTGGACGTGCTGGCCGGCCGCGGTGCGGACCTGCTGGGCGCCAACGGCTGCGGGATCTGCCTGCGCACTGAGGACGGTGAGCACGTGGACACCGTGGTCACCGACTCCTACGCCGACGTGCGCCGCACCGTCCAGCGCACCCGGGCCGACTTTCCCCTGCCCGCCATCCGTGCCGCGGCCACCGGGCAGGCCTTCTACCTGTACGACCGCGAGCAGACCGAGCAGGCCTTTCCCGGGTCCGAGGCCATCTACATCAGCGCCGGGGTGCAGGCCTCGGCCGCGGTGCCGCTGCGCGCCCGGGGCCGGTTGCTGGGGTGCCTGTCGGTGGGCTTCGCTGACCCTCGGGTGTTCAGCGACGAGGAGCGCGAGCTGCTGACGGCGTTCGCGGTGCTGACCGCCCAGGCCCTGGACCGCATCGCCGCCCGCGAGTCCGAGCAGGCCGCGCTGGTCGCGGCCTCCGGCATCGCCGAGACCCTGCAACGCTCGATGCTGACGAGCCCCCCGGAGCCTGACCACCTGCAGATCGCGGTCCGCTACGCCGCCTCCGCGACC
Source organism: Quadrisphaera sp. RL12-1S (assembly GCF_014270065.1). NCBI lineage: Bacteria > Bacillati > Actinomycetota > Actinomycetes > Kineosporiales > Kineosporiaceae > Quadrisphaera > Quadrisphaera oryzae. The sequence continues at coordinate 132,364 of NZ_JACNME010000011.1, forward strand.
CATGCCGAGGTGGGTGGGGACTGGTATGACGCTTTCATCACCGCTGACGGGCTCACCAGTCTGGTCATCGGTGACGTCACCGGCCATGACATGCGCGCGGCCTCGGTGATGGGCCAGCTGCGCAACTTGGTCCGTGGGATCGGCTTCACCCTGGGAGAGTCCCCGGCCAAGGTGCTGGCCGCGGTCGACCGCGCCGCGGCCGGCCTGGGCATTGACACCGTCGCCACCGCGATCGTGGCGCAGATCGAGGTGGACGAGGCTCACCATGCGGCGGGCACGCGGCTGCTGCGCTGGTCCAACGCCGGGCACCTGCCCCCGCTGCTCATCGAGGCCAACGGCGCCACCCAGTTCTTGGAGGACGAGTCCGACCTCGTGCTGGGCTGGGACCCGAGCATCGACCGCCATGACCACGTGCACGTCCTGGAACCGGGGTCGACGGTGCTGCTGTACACCGACGGTCTGGTGGAGCGTCGCGGGGTGCACCTCGAGCGGGGCCTGGCGTGGCTGGCGCAGGCCGCCGGGGAGCTGGCCAGCTCACCGGGAGTGACAGTGGAAGGGCTGTGCGACGGGCTGGTGGCGCTGGTGGGTGACCACCTGGATGACGACGTGGCACTGCTGGCGCTGCGCGCGCACCCCGAGGACGCACCCCGTCCGGCCGAGGCCGGTCCGGTGCGGGTGCCTGCCGGGCTCGAGGCTGCCCAGGAAGCGGCACACGGCTCCTGACCAGGGGATCCAGAGCAGTCGGGCGCACGCGTGCGGCCAGTTGTATTCAGTCCCGCACGGTCTGGGCGCGCCGACAGCCGGTGCGTGACGCACTCTGGACAGGGGCTGGGCAGAAGCCCAGCACCACCCTCGGTCGCGGGGGCGACCAGGGAGTGCACCTCGTGGACATCGTGACCGTCACCGCCGACCGAGCCGTGGACGCGCCGAGCGCGCTCGGCTTTCGTTCCTCACTTTCACCGGCCGGCCTCCAGGGGGTGGTCGTGGTGAAGGTCTGTGGGGAGATCGACCTGTACACCGGCCCGGCCCTGCGGCAGACGCTGCAGGACCTCTTGCCTCCGGTGACCACCCCCCGCAGAGCAGGCCAGGGCGTCGGCGGGGCAGCCAGCGGCGGCGCTGGTGACTCCGGACCGGCTCGGGTGCGCGCCGTAGTGGTGGACCTCACCGAGGTGACGTTCGTGGACTCCTACGCCTTGGGGGTGCTGGTGCACGGGCACCGGCTGGCTCGTCCAGGAGACCGTGCCTACGCCGTGGTGGCCACCTTGCCGATGCTCCACAAGCTGTTCGAGGTGACGGGGTTGGGGCGGGTGCTGCCGCTGCATCCGGATGTGGCCTCAGCCCTGAGTGGTCTGCATCCAGCCCGTGAAGATGCCCGAGGGTGAGGTGTGATCGGCTGTACGGCCTCGAGGAACGTGTTGAGGGAGCGCAGCAAGGGCTGGGGCCGCGCGGCCGCGCCATGTCCGTAGCCGTGACCGTCCTGACGTTTGTGTGTGGGGCGCGAGCATGGACGCTGCACAGGGCGCGGCGGTTCGGTCAGCCATCCCCTCTGCGACGCTTCGCGGCGTCGGCCAGAGAAGAGACCCGGAGGCCTCACGGCGTCCGGTGCACGGTGGTCAGCGAGATGAAAGACTCATGACACGACAGGGCAGTTCGTGCCACCATGAACGCATGGATGCCACGCTCGTGCTCGGCCAGCAGGGCCGGCTCGTCATCCCCGCTGAGGTCCGCTCTGCCCTGGGACTCAGCGCTGGAGACAGACTGCACCTGCA